>JBNKSB010000001.1:0-3595 GCA_050297095.1 Pontiella sp.
ACCGGCTTGGCTTTGAATATATTCATAAGTAGCTACTTGATATTCACATTGCTTTACGGGAATCGTTATTGAGCCGATTGCAGTACGCGTCCAGAAGGGTGTTCTGCCCAAAAGGCGTAGTCTACGCCGGAGACTTTGTCAAGGAAGCCTCCTTCCCGATGAACAAGATGCCCCCGCCCCAACGCTGATTCTTGACTCCGATCATTATAAAATGCATAACCTGCATAGTGTTTATTGTGTATTTCAACGTGGAGTATTAATGAAATTGTTCACATCAATTACCGGGTTTCTAATCATGTTTTCAGCGGCTTTGACCTATGGGGATGACGTTGCCGCAAGCTACCGTCAGGAATGCAAACATGAGCTGTCCCAGTCTGAAGAAATCTTCCGGAAACTGGAACAACTCGACGGAGCGAAAACCATTGAATCCGTATTGATTCCGCTAAACGAAATGGAACGGATACTGGCCAATAGCGCCAGCAAGGCATCCCTCTTTTATAATGTACATCCTTCGCAGGAGGTTCGCGACATTGCCGAAAACCAGCAGAAGGAAATTACTAAACTGTACAATGAAATCAGCCTGTCCCGGCCATTGTATGAAGCGTGCAAGGCGGTGAATGTTTCCCAGGCCGATGCGCAGACCCAACGGTATCTGGAGCATACCCTGCGCGATTTCCGCCGCAGCGGCGTGGACCAACCGGACGAGGTTCTGAAGCGCATCAAGGAATTGAACAATGAACTGACTGAACTGGGTCAGCAATTTTCCCTGAATGTCCGTCAGGATGTCCGTAGCATCACCCTGACCTCCACGAATGACCTTGCCGGCCTGCCGGAAGATTATATCGCGGCGCACCAGCCCGATGAAAACGGCGAAATCAAGATAACAACGGATTATCCCGACTACATCCCCTTTAGCCGCTATGCGAAAAACGACGCCGCGCGGCTGGCGCTCTACAAAGAATTCAAAAACCGCGCCAATCCCATTAACGACAAGGTGCTGAAGGACATCCTGATCAAGCGCTATGAACTGGCCAATTTGATCGGCTACAAAAACTACGCGGAATACGAGACCGAAACCAAGATGGTGAAGGATGTTCCGACCGTCCTCAAGTTCATCGATGATGTGGAGGCCGGTGCGCGGCCGCGCGCCGAAGCGGAGTACGCCATTCTGCTGAAACGCCTCCAGCAGATCGATCCGTCCGCGACGGAAGTCGGCGACTGGCAGAAGACCTATCTGGAAGAGTTGATCCGCGAAGAACAGTTTAACGTGGATGCCAAAAAGATCCGGAGCTATTTCCAGTTCGGCCATGTGCGCGACGGCATCTTCAAACTGACCTCGTCTCTTTACGGCGTAACCTTCCGCCCCTGGAACACCCCGGTCTGGGACCCATCCGTCCAAGCCTACGAGCTGCTCGATGGAGATACCGTGATCGGCCGCTTCTACCTTGATTTGCATCCGAGAGAAAACAAGTACAAGCACGCGGCGCACTTTGACCTTCAGTGTGGCGTCGAAGGCAAGCAGTTGCCGATCGCCAGCCTCGTCTGCAACTTTCCGGGCAAGGACGACGAAACCGAACTGATGGAACATGCGCAGGTGGAAACCTTCCTGCATGAATTCGGGCACCTATTGCACCACCTCTTTTCCGGAAACCAGAAATGGATCCGCTTTTCAGGCATCGCGACGGAGCGCGATTTTGTGGAAGCCCCGTCGCAAATGCTGGAAGAGTGGGTCTGGAACGCGGAAACACTGAAGATGCTGGCCATGAACAAGGAAGGCCAAACGATCCCGCCCGAAATGGTGGAAAGCATGGTCGCGGCCAAGGAATTCGGCACCGGCCTTTTTGCAACCCACCAGATGTTTTATGCCGCCACCTCAATGACCATCTACAACTGCGACCCGGCGGATCTCAACCTGGCAAAAACCATGGATGGACTACAGGACAAATATTCCCTGTTCAAGCATGTCCCGGATACGCACATGTATGCAAACTTCGGCCACCTGGTGGGCTACGGATCGATGTATTGCACCTACATGTGGTCCCAGGTGATCGCCAAGGATATGTTCACCCGCTTCGAGAAGGAAGGGATGCTGAACAAAAAAGCAGCGAGCGACTACCGCACCTACATTCTCTCGCCCGGAGGCTCCAAGGACGCTTCCGATCTCGTTGAGGATTTTCTCGGACGTCCCTACAGCTTCGAGCCGTTCGCGGCCTGGCTGAACCAACCCGTGGAAGTGAAATAGGATCCGCTCATGATGCTGAAAAAAATCACCCCACTCGCCTGCATGCTGCTTCTGTTTTCCGGCTGTTCCCGCCGCGAAACACCGGTTGAAATCGGGAACCGCGAGCAGATCCTGCACCGCGGCATCGGCAGCGACCCCAAGGAGCTCGACCCGCAGACTACGTCGGGCATGCCGGAGTTCTATGTGCAGTCCTCCATCTTCGAAGGATTGACCGCACAAATGCCCGGCGATTCCACGCCGGTTCCCGGAACAGCCGAAAGCTGGGACATCTCGGAGGACGGCAAGTCCTACACCTTCCACATCCGACCCAATGCCAACTGGTCCAACGGCGATCCGGTGACGGCACGGGATTTTGTCTTTTCCTACCAGCGGGCGCTCTCGCCGGCGTTGGCCAACCCCTACGCCTACATGCTCTACTGCCTGGAAAACGCTGAAGCCTTCAACAAGGGCGAAATCAAGGACTTCTCGAAAGTCGGCGTAAAGGCCCTCGACGACAAGACGCTTGAACTCAAGCTGGCGTCCCCCACTCCATACCTGCTCCGACTGCTCAAACACCACTCGTGGTTCCCGGTCCATGAATCCACCATCCTAGCCTACGGCAAGATCGACCAGCGCGACACGAAATGGACGCGGCCCGGCAACCTGGTAGGCAACGGCCCGTTCATGCTGACCGAGTGGAGCCAAAACAGTAAGCTCGTGGTGGTGAAGAATCCGTACTATTGGGACGCCCAGACCGTGCGCCTGAAGGAAATCCATTTCTATCCCATCGAGGACATCAATTCCGAAGAATATGCGTTCCGCACCGGCCAGCTGCACATCACAAATGAAACACCGCCGGAACGCATCAAGCACTACAAGGAAAACGCGCCGGAACTGATCCATCTCGATCCTTGGCTGGGCACCTACTACTACGAAATGAACACGCAGCAACCGCCGTTCGACGACGTACGCGTCCGCCGGGCGCTAGGCCTGGCGCTCGACCGCGAGAAGATCGTCAACTATGTGCTCAAGGCGGGCCAGCCAGCGGCCTACAGCCTGACCCCGCCCGACACCGGCGGCTACACGCCGCGTGCGAAGATCGAGTACAACGTCGAGGAAGCGCGCCGATTGCTGGCCGAAGCAGGCTACCCTAACGGTAAAGGCTTCCCGAAGGTTGAACTGCTCTACAACACCCACAAGGGGCACATGCGCATTGCCGAAGTCGTGCAGCAGATCTGGAAGGAAAATCTGAACATCGACATTTCGTTGCTGAACATGGAGTGGAAGACCTATCTCGCGCAGAAGAAGACGCACAAGTATTCCATCGCCCGCGCCTCCTGGGTCGGCGACTACGAGGATCCCTCGACCTTCCTC
>JBNKSB010000002.1:0-13251 GCA_050297095.1 Pontiella sp.
GGTAGGCCGGGGCACGAACTCAATGATTGGCCTTCAGGTCGGCGATAGCATCGACATCATCGGGCCGCTGGGCAACGGCTATCCCGAAATGTCCTCCGGCAAGACCCCCGTACTGGTGGCCGGCGGCTACGGAAACGCCGCGCTATATTTGAAGGCCAAGGAACTGCCGGTGAAGGGCGTTGCCTTCTTCGGCGGCCGCACCGCGCAGGACATCCTCTGCGTCGACGAGTTCAAGGAACTCGGCTGGGATGTCCGTCCGACCACCGACGACGGATCACTCGGAACCAAAGGTCTTGTCACCGCCGCCTTCGACCCATGGTTGGCAGCACAGGAAGACGCTACTAAGGTGGAACTTTTTGTCTGCGGCCCCAACCCCATGCTTAAGGCCATGGGCGACCGCGCCATCGAACACAATTTCACCGCATGGCTCTCGCTCGACAAAAACATGGCCTGCGGGGTCGGCGCCTGCCTGACCTGCGTCATCAAGCGAAAAACGGAAGACGGCTGGGAATGGGCGCGCTGCTGCAAGGATGGTCCAATCTTTGAATCACGGGAGATTTTGTGGGATGAGTAAGCCAAAGCTGGAAATCAAGATCGGTTCCATGACCATGAAAAACCCGGTGACCGTGGCATCGGGCACTTTCGGTTACGGACCGGAATACGCCGATCTGGTGGATTTAAACCGTTTGGGGGCGATCACCGTAAAGGGCATTTGCCCCGATGAACACGTTGGCAACTCCACGCCGCGCACCTTCGAAACGCGGGGCGGAATGCTCAATGCAATTGGCCTTCCAGGACCGGGAGCCAAAGGGTTCATCGAAAAATATGTGCCGTTCCTGAAACAGTACGACACGCCCGTGATCGTCAACATCTGGGGCAAGGCCATGGAAGACTATGGCCGCGTGGTCGAACTGCTCGACGGCGAAGACACGGTTTCGGCCTATGAAATCAACCTCTCCTGCCCCAATGTAAAGGAGGGCGGTTCGGCCTTCGGCACGGATGTCGACATGTTTTCACGAGTGATTGAGCTGGTCCGCGGCAAAACGCAAAAACCCATCATCCCGAAGCTGGCACCGAACGTTTCCAACATCGCGGCATTCGCCCAAGCGGCGGAAAACTGCGGGGCCGATGCGGTTTCCATCATGAACTCCTATCCGGCCATGGCCATCAACATCGATACCCTCGAGCCCGAGCTGGCCAACCGGACGGGCGGACTTAGCGGCCCGGCCATCAAGCCTATCGCCATCAAGCTGGTATGGGACGCGGCCAAAGCCATCCACATTCCGATTATCGGCATGGGCGGCATCTTCGAACCAGAGGATGCCATTGAGTTCATGGTCGCCGGCGCAACGGCCGTCGCGGTGGGAACCGCAAACTTTGTCGATCCCTCAACCGTTGAACGGGTGATCGAAGGCATCGAGGGCTACCTCGTTCGAAAAAATCACACCGCTGTGGCGGACATGGTCGGAACGGTTCACGCATGACCAAGTGGCGTTTAACTGGAACCTTGGCCCTGGGGATAGTCTTTGCCGGGACCATGATGCACTATGCCTTCTACCAACCCTTCATGCCGGGCGAAGTCAGCAAGGCCGTACCCATGGATTCGACTTTTGCATACCACGCCGACTCGCTGGAAGAATTGCTGCAAAGCCCGGTTTGTGCCCAACTCGACAAAACACTGGGAGCGGGAAACACATTACGGGAATTACTGGAATCCAACGATTGGACCAAACTGGTCGCGCCATCGGAAATTGCCGTGACGGACATTCCATACCATCAGGCAGACCAACGCAAAAGCTGGGCGGCGGCCAGCTGGGTCGGGTGGCGAAGCCCACTCCTCCGCCTGAAACTGGAACATGCATCCAATGCCAACCTGCATTTTCTCGGGAAACATTCCGTATGGCCCGTCTGGCAATATGAATCACCGGATATTGCTCGTGGAATGAGTCTTACCTTTTCCCTGACCGACAATCTATTCCTTGCTTGTCTTTCTGAAAGCCCTGTGGATATTGTTTCTTTGTTGGATGCCTATGACAGGCAATCATGCACGAACCCTTAAATGAAAGATCTTTGTGATGCCCCATAAACTGTTATCCATCTTAACTGCATGCGTCCTCGTAGCCGGATGCATGAGCACAAAAAACAAGAATGATCAGGAAGAGGTCCTCAGCGACGCGGAGATTCACAACGCCCTTTCCGATGCCAAGCCTCCTCAACAGTTCGGATTTTCCGTATATCCCACAGGAACCGGAATTGCCATGCGCGGTAATGCCCGATTGCACCCGCAACATATGGCCACAGTTGATTTAAAGTCAAAAAGCCTCCCTGTCATCGAGGTTACCGGGACCGCATTCAGAATAAACATGAACGCTCTCCTTGATACTGCATCGGCCGACTCCTGGATGGAATATGACACGGCGCAAAAATTCAAGGCAGCTTTTCTCGGACTGGACGGACGTAATATTCCCTACCGGGGATTGTCCTACATTGGCCAAGCATCTGGCTATGCAGCCGCTGTGCCGCAAATGCGAATCGACCAGCTATTCATTGAGAGTGTGCCGCTATTCGTACGCATGGCCAAAGGGTCGCTCGGTCCGCTTGCGCGCGGCATTCAAGACACTAAAATCGAGGGTACGCTCGGGTACGATATCCTGCAGAACTTCGAATACGTGCACTTTGACTTCCGCCGGGGAAAAGTCTCATTCTCGGCAACAACTCCCTATACGCCCAGTGAAACGCAACTGGTTGGCACGGCAAAAATCGTCAACATGCCGGGGGTAGGCCTGGTTGTTGCCGGCTCCATTGACGGCGCAGAAAGCCCTATTCTGCTGGACTTTGCAGGCGATTACAACTTTGCGCGCAGCGACAAAAACACGCAAAGCACCCGGCAAATTGGTCTGGGCGAAGTGGTATATATAAACCAGCCAACGATCATCGATTCCAGCATGGACAATCTACCGCGGGCAGGATTGGTGATGCTCAAGAAATATGTGGTGACCATTTGTCCCCGCTCCGGAATCGTCTATTTCGAGCGCCCCGACAAGTAACGCTTCGACCGGATCAGGTGCCGGATGGCCAGTAGGGGATGATGCCAGAGCATGCGCGGCCCGGCGTAGCGCATAACCTGCTGGATTCTTTCCTGCATGTCTGGTTTGTAGCAATGAACCGTACAGTCAATGCAAACCGGCTTCCCGACTCCGAAGGGACAGTGCTGGATCCGCTGTTCAGAATAGGCCATGAGTTCATTGCAATCCGGGCATAGCCCAGTTGCTGTGCCGTGATGGGCATGGCAATAGAGACGAAGCATGGCTCGAACAGTGCGGACTTCAAGATACATGGCCGTGTTTCTATGGAAAGACCCAGCCCATGCCAAGATTGAAATCGATGTTCCTTTCCGCTCGCCACCCCCAACGAAACCGCGGCTAGGGGAACATGCAAAAAAAATCAACTTTCGGGTAACGATCCGACAATTCGCATCGTATTAATGAATGAACCCAAACAAAACCCATTTGAAGCACATGCAGATTAAGTGAACCCAAACTTCGCAAGCTTCAGAAAATTACTCCGAACCCCGCCATCCGGCGGGGTTCTTTTTTTAAAGTTGGGCAAGACTCCTGATCTACACTCCTTGAAGCGTTGACTTGAACGGAGTCACAAGTGCATCGATGTCCGTTTCAACGGCCCCCTTCACGGCCAGCTTACTTGCTTCGGTAACCGTCCCGATTTTCGCTATCGCCAAGCCGGCAAAAGCGGATTCGAGTTCGACACACTTCTCAGGTGCGACCGATACGACGAAGCGACTGTTGGATTCGGAAAAGAGGGCAACGTCCGGCTCAACACCAAGCGAGGAGAGATCAACATCGGCTCCAAGCCGCCCTCCAATACAGGCCAGCGCGAGCGACACGGCGAGCCCGCCCTTGGTCGGCGTAGTGGCCGATTTCAGCAACCCGGCATCCGTTGCCTTGTTCATGGCCTTATAGATCTTAAGTGCTGTTTCACCATCGACGACCGGAACCTTACCGCCATAGTTTTCAGGCGCGCCCTGTTCTTCGGCCAGCATGCGGTAGTAGGCCGAGGCTCCGAGTTCATCCTTCGTTTCACCGATCACGTAGATCACGTCGCCGGCATCCTTGAACGGCATGGTCACCGCCTTGCTGACATCGTCGATCTGTCCAAGCGAGGAGATCAGGAGCGTCGGCGGGATCGAGATCTTCTTGCCGCCGCGCGTCGAATCGTTCTTGCAGGAGTCCTTGCCGGAAACGGCGGGCGTTTTGTAGAGCGTGGTGTAGTCGTAAAGCGCCTTGTTGGAGCGCACCAGCTGCGCCATCTTGTAGGCACCGTCCGGTGTTTTTTCCGATTCAACCGGATCGGGCCAGCAGAAGTTGTCGAGAATTGCAATGCGGTCCAACGAGCCACCGACGGCAATAATGCGGCGAACGGATTCATCGATGACCGATGCAGTCATGTCGTAGGTGTCGATATCCGAGAACCACGGATTGATGCCTTCGGCAAGTACCGCGCCACGCTGCTTGTCGTATTCGATACGCATGACGGTGGCATCGGACGGCACATCGGCATTGACGCCAACATACGGTTTCACAACGCTCAGCCCCTTTACTTCGCCGTCATAGATGCGGCTCTTGAATTCACGCGAACAAAGGTTCAGGTCACCCATGAGCTTCGTCAGCGTTTCGGAATAGTCGGACTGCCTTTCAATGGTCGGCGACGGAATGGTCGGTTTCTTCCAGATGCCCGGCATGACGAGCGTCGGGCAGCCGGTTTCGTAGAGGAAATCCATGTCGAGGCTGGCGATCACTTTGCCGTCATACTTGACCGTGAAATAGCCGGAGTCGTTATAGCGGCCCATGAAGGCGACTTCGACATCACGCTGCTTGGCCAGTTGTTCGAAGGCCTCGCGGCATTCGGGCTGCACGGCGAGCGTCATGCGTTCCTGCGCCTCGGAGACGAGGATTTCCCACGGTTGGAGGCCTTCATACTTGAGCGGGGCATCCTTCAGTTCACATTCACAACCGCCGGAATATTTTCCCATTTCTCCAAACGAGCAGGAGATTCCGCCGGCGCCGTTGTCGGTGATACAGCGATAGAGTCCGAGGTCGCGCGCCTCGATCAGGAATTCATAGAGCTTGCGCTGGGTTAGCGGGTCGCCGATCTGCACGGCCTGCGCCGGCGATTCGGTGCGCAGCTCTTCGGAAGAGAAGGTCGCACCGTGAATACCGTCCTTGCCGATCCGGCCGCCGCACATGACCGTCCAGTCGCCCACCTCGATTTCCTTGCGTTCGGACGGAGCACCGGTTACTTCAACCGGAATCTTTCCAAGCGTTCCACAATAAACCAGCGGCTTGCCGAGATAGCGTTCGTCGAAGCATTCAAAGCCGCGGCTGTACGGGATACCCGACTGGTTGCCGCCATCAATGACCCCCTCATGCACACCATCGCGGATACGACGCGGATGCATCAGACCTTCCGGCACTTGCTTGTCATAGAACGGTGAGCCGAGGCAGTAGCCCCAGACGTTGGAAACCAGCTCGGCGGCCATGCCGGTACCCATCGGGTCGCGGTTGACACCGACAATACCGGTCATTGATCCGCCGTACGGGTCGAGCGCAGACGGTGAGTTGTGGGTTTCAACCTTGTAGACAAGGTGCTGATCATCGTCGAATTTCACAATGCCGGCGTTGTCGGTAAAGACCGACACCAGCCAGTCGATCGACTCTTCAACCTTCTTGGTGGAGGCCTTGACATAGGTTTTGTAGAGCGAGTTGATGGTTTCCGTCTCACCGGTCTCCTCGTCCTTGTAGTTGACCGTTCCGGCAAAAATCTTGTGCGAGCAGTGCTCCGACCAGGTCTGTGCAATACATTCCAGTTCAATATCGGTCGGCCATTCCGGCAGGCCGAGCTTGGCGCGATGGGCCTTGACGGCATCGTGCGAATAGTGGTTACGGATAGCGCGCATCTCGTCGAGCGAGAGCGAGAGGATGCCGTCACTCGAAATCTTCATCAGCGCCGCATCGTCGTCGGGCAGCTCGATGGTGTTGACCTTGATCTCGGGATGGTCGTCGAAGACCGGGGCCGTCATGTCGGGATCGGAGTCCAGCCATTCATCCCTTGAAAACACGGAAATCGTCTGAATAAGCGTGTTGGCTAAAAGGTCCTCACCTAGACGCTCGACATCTTCACGGGAAAGGTTTCCGGAGAGAAAATACTGGATGCAGGTGTAGACCTGTTCTTCCCATTCCAGTTCGCGTCCGACGATATCCTGGAGGGCCCCGCGCGCCGTACGGCCGACATTGTCGGTCACGCCGGGTTTGAAGCCGACTTCCAGCATCCAGCCGAAGGATTCCGGAGCCGGAAGGCGGCCCATGGCGGACTCGGCCACGACCGGATCGGCGAAGGTTTTCTGTACGGTGGTTGCGGCGGCGTCGTCGATGTTGGCGACGACCTTGTAGACGTCGCGCGTGCGGCATTCCGCGATTTCCATCTTCAGCGCGCCTGCCGCGCGGTGGATTACGCCGCGTCCGCGTGCGTCCGGCACTCCATCTTTCAAACCGATTTCAATTCTGTAGATCATGGTATTTTCCTCATTCCAATGCGTTGAAAAAGATGGCGGGGAGCATAGCGGGAAATGGGCGGGAATGGCACACAGAAAACGGAAAAAGAAAACCCCGCCGAAACCGGCGGGGTTTGCTGATCGGGATTTCAGATCGACTAATCGCCGCTGAGCAGGTCGCCCAGTCCGCCGAGCACCGACCCTTCACCCTTGCGCTGGCCGCCGGCGCTGGGGGCGTGCTGGATAATCCGATCCGCCAGGCGGGAGAACGGCAGGCTTTGCAAATAGACCGTGCCGGATCCGCTCAGGGTGGCCAGGAAGAGTCCTTCCCCACCAAAAAACATCGATTTGAGGCCAACGCGCTCGATGCTGTAGTCGATGCCGGGTTCAAAAGCAACAATGCAACCCGTGTCTACCTTGATGGTTTCGTTGTTCAGTTCCTTCTTAACGATCGTTCCGCCGGCGTGGAGAAAGGCCATGCCATCGCCTTGCAGACGCTGAAGAATAAACCCCTCGCCGCCGAAAAAGCCGGCGCCCAGACGTTTGTTGAAGGCGATCCCCACCGAGGTGCCGAGGGCCGCACAGAGAAAGGCATCCTTCTGGCACAAAATTTCTCCCCCGCATTGCGCCATATCGAGCGCAATGATCTTCCCGGGATACGGAGCCCCGAAGGCCACGCGCTTCTTGCCTTGGCCGATATTGGTAAAATGCGTCATGAACAGACTCTCACCGGTCAGGGCTCGTTTCCCGGCCCCTAGCAGCTTGCCCATCATGCCTTCACCGGACTTCGATCCGTCGCCCATTTTGGCTTCGAACGAGATCCCGTTGTTCATCCAGTTCATGGCGCCGGCTTCGGCAATCACTGTTTCCGCCGGGTCGAGTTCCACTTCAACGACCTGAAGGTCGTCGCCGATAATCTCATAATCCACTTCGTGGCACTTCATGACATTCTCCTTTGATAAGGTTTATGCAAGGATCGACAACCGCGAGGGCTGTCGCCCCCTCCGGAACAGCCTTAATCCGCAGGCGTCCGGGCTGGCGCCTCTTCTTCCGGCATTTCACCGGCATCGCCTACAGGCTCTGTCGAACCCGTGTTCATAGGAGCCATGCCCGGATTCCCCTGCTGCATCTGCTGTTGCTGCATTTTCTGCATCTGCAATGTCGTGGCCGCCTGTCCAACCTTGGCCAACAGCGACCCGGGAATGTTGATACTGCCGCTCAGCATACCGTCTTCACAGAAACCGGCCGCGGTGATCGGCTCGGCCCCTTGTAGCATGGCGGCGATCTGCGGCATCGGATTATTCGGATCCGACGGCATGACCGAACTGATTCCCGACATGTAGGCGGCAATATCGATATCGCAATAGTAGGAAGCGTTTGCAGGATAGACGCTACGGGCTTTGAGCGGGACCACTTTATAATCCGTGTCCTTTACACGATCGATTAATGTCTCAACCTTGGGATCGCCCATGGCATAGAGAAGCAATCCATCGCAGATGGCGATATCGTACACCATGTTGTTCAACTTCATGCTCTGCAAGGCCGCCTGCTGCTCCTCGGACATGGTGATGTCCATCTTGAACTGATGAATGTTAACGCCTTTGTATTCCCGCACGTTTTCCTTGAATTCGAACGATATCGGCATGCCCATGGATTCATAGAGTTTTAGGAAAGGGGCCATGTCCTCGTTCATGGATTTAAACATTGCCAAGGGCTGGGTCTCATCCTTCACTTCAAGGACATAGCTTACATTCATGAAACTATCCCCACCAAACCCGATGTTTTCGCAGAAGGATCCTTTGTACAGCTCCATCCATTTCTTCATGTTTTCGCCCATTTTGGCGAGATCTTCGGTCTCAACACCCATCGTTTTGAGTACCTCGTTGATCTCCTCGACAAAGAAGGTGGTAACGGCATCGGGATTGGCCATGGTACAATCCACGGCAATCGCACCTTTCCCCAGCAAGCCCGCCTGAATTTTTGGATTGGGCGAATTGACCTTGGGGGCATTGACCATCGCAGCCAATCGGGTATCCGCCTTCGGCTCCAGGGTTTCGCTGATACGGAGGGAACCGTTTTGCGGAGCCACAACGATCTCCATGCTTTCGCTCTGGCGGGCGCAGGAGAGGAAGAAGCGTATTTCGCCCTCCAGGATCTTCAGAGGTTGCTCCATCGCTGCGGGATCCATCCCGGGCGTCTGTTGCATGCTCATTCCCATCATCATGGGCATCAATACCATCATGCCCTCGATCTGCTCTTGGTTGTTCTCGCACAGCGCCGCCGGCTGAACGGCAATACGCAGCGTTGGCGTACGCTGGGCCAGCAAGGTTTCCTCAACAGCGGGAAGCAAGGCTTCGCCCTTGGCCAGCTGGACTGCATCGGTCGCAAACACGAGGACGCCATCGGCATACTTCGATTGCATTCCTTTTTGCGACAGGGCAGCTGCATACGCTGGCGATTGGGCTTCACCAACCTCGATCACCGCAAAATAATTGGTTTGATCCAGTACGACAACGGCCAGTCCCTTGCCAGGCGCAATTCCAGCCAGACCGGGATCGCCGACTTGCATGCCGATCATGTTGTTCAGCATCATTGAGTTTAACATGGGAGACACCTGTTCAGAGATTTCCCCAACGCCATCAATAAAACCATGCAAGTCCGGCACCGCTATCGAAACCATGGTCCCCGGCAATACCACCGGTTTGTCTACCACCCCGGCACCGGCCCCCACTGCCATCGATACAAATATCGCCACAACCAAACTGATCCGTTTCCAACCGCTCATTTCAACCTCCTTAATGTCATCTCGTTTTACTCACCTGCTAAACATAGTCCATTACAACCTGTTGCACGTATTGTAACAAACATATTCCGTTTCAAACTGATTCGTGGATCTTCATGTACTTTCATGAGGACTTCCAAATACAAATTTCATTGGAATGGGTTTTCAAATAATCTAGCGTGTTCTGCAGGATCAAGCGGAGAAGAACATGAAACGTGTAGTCATTGGCCTCGTTGCTCTTGCTATCGGCCTCCAGTTCATTCCGGTCAACCGTACCAATCCCGAAGTGGTTTACGATTTTGACGGATCGGCGGAAGTGAAGGCCATCCTGAAGCGCAGTTGCTACGATTGCCACTCCAACGAAACCCAGTGGCCATGGTACAGCCATGTGGCGCCAGCTTCATGGATATTGGCCAAACATGTCAAGGAAGGGCGCGAGCACCTAAACTTTTCAGACTGGGAGGCACTGAAAGACATTGTCTGGATCCGCACCCAGATCTATACCATGATAGAAAGTGGTCAAATGCCGTTAAAATCCTACCTGCCGATGCACCCCAGCGCGAACGTGTCGGACGAAGAGTTAACCATACTGAAAGGATGGGCCGAAGAGTAGCCATCGGGATGGTCTCCTAAGAAGCCCTTAAATTTGCCACAGATAAAAGTTGCACGGCCTGAGGTGCCCGTGTACGTTCTCCGCCTGATTTTACAACCAATTAGATCCGAAGAGGTTTGTCATGAGAATTAGAAGAGCAATGCGCAAGAAACCCCTGCGCCGTCCAATTAAGAAGCCGCGCCTGAAGCGTCGCCGTGTGCAGGAACAGAAAAAGCGTCTGGTGGAAACTGGCTATACGGAAGAGCAACTGGTGCACATGAACACCAAGGATATCCGCGCAGCGATCCGTAAAACAGGTGCATAAAAACTGTTTTAGATGATTGAAAAACGCTCCATCCGGAGCGTTTTTCTGTTTCAGGACACGGAGGAACAAACAGATGGGCAACATTGTACTGGTCGGCTTCATGGGTTCCGGCAAAACCACCGTTGGGAAATTGATCTCCGAGCAAACCGGCATGCCATTGCTCGACATGGATTCCATCATTGTCGAGCGGGCCGGAAAGTCCATTAACGAAATCTTCGCCGAAGAGGGAGAACCCCACTTCCGTCAACTGGAGCGCGAACTGGTCAAGGAGCTTGCGGCAACGGAAGGGAACGTCATCTCAACAGGCGGCGGAATTGTTTTGAATCCCGACAACATTGCCGATTTCGAGAAAACCAGTCTAGTGGTCTGTCTGCTGGTCGATGCGGAAACCGTGCTCGACCGCGTCCGGCACGACACCTCCCGTCCCTTGTTGGCTGGCGACAAAGAGGCTAAGATTCTGGAACTCCTTGCCTCCCGCAAATCCCTCTACGAGTCGATCACTCATAAGATCGATACCAGTGGCCGTCCTTCCCCCCACCCCACGGCAGAGGAAATTATCGAACTCTACCATTCAAACAATTCTTGAAATTGCGGTCGAAACCACCACAATGACGGACTCTTTTTTACTTATCGAGGAGCGGAACATGAGCAATGAACATTCACCACAGCACAAAGAGGTGCTGAAAAAGCAGGCACTTGAGCAGAGCGAAGTCAAGGAAGTGCTCAATGTCATCAAAAAATACTTTGTCCCGGTGACCCTTATCATCATCGTCGTCTGCGGCATCTTCCTGTTTGACCGCTATCTCAAGGCCAGCAAAGTCGCCAAGGAAACCAAGGCAAATATTGCCTTGGCGAATGCCAGAGGCGTAGCCGATCTCGAGGAGGTCATTAATGAATACGGGTCAACCTCCGCAGCACCACAGGCCATGATGAGCCTGGCCATGGCCTATTTTTCAGAGGGCAACTATGATGCGGCGCAGGAGGAGTACGAAAAGTTCCTGAAAAAATACGGCAAGCATGACATGGCACTACAGGCCGAGCTGAACCAGATCACCTGCCGGGAAGCCAAAGGGGAATATAGCGAGGCAAACCTGCTCTACAATGATTTCGCTAGCACGCACAAGAATTCCTATCTCGTTCCGGTCGCCATCATGGGTGAGGCGCGTTGTCTAGAAGCCATGAAAAGCCCAATCGAAGCCAAATGCGCCTATGAAGACCTTGTCGTTTCCTATCCGGGAAGCAGCTGGGCGGATTTGGCGGAAACCCGTCTCACGCTGATCAACAGCAAACTGCAATAGCCCAAATAAAAAACCCGCCGAACGACGGGATTTTTCTTCTCAAAAGCGGCCTCGGTGCCGCTTTTTTATTTTGTGCGGTTCTTGGAACTTCGCTTCTTTTTCCAGCATCGAAAAAACCAACCCACCAGTAAAAACACCCCGACTACTACGAGCATGGGCAGCGTATCGTTCGGGACATCCCATCGCGGCGGGCAGATCGGTGGCAATTCGGTGCCAGATTCCATCGCACGTGGATTGGGCCGCTAGACGACCTCAACCAACTCCAGCTCAAAGTTCAGGTTTTGCCCCGCAAGCTGATGGTTCGCATCGATCGTGATGTTCTTCTCATCGACTTCCGTAATGGTGACGGGAACCGGCTGGCCCTGCGGCCCCTGCATTTGCAATCCCATGCCGACTTCCGGCTCGAGCCCGTCGGGAAGCTGGCTTCGCTCGAACTGCATGATCAGATCTTCGCGCCGTTCGCCGTAAGCTTCGTCCGCTGGAATATGGATGCTTTTCTTATCTCCGACTTCCATATCGACAACACCCTTTTCAAACCCGGGAATCACCATGCCCGCGCCCATTTCGAATTCGAGAGGATCGCGGCCGGCCGACGAGTCAAACTTCGTACCGTCGTCGAGGGTTCCCGTGTAGTGGATTTTTACTTTCTTGCCGTTTTCAATCATGGCGTTTCCTTTCGGTTTATCTCGTGGTTAAACGTTGCACCTTACAGACCTCTTCCATGATGGCAACCATTAACCCGAACGCTTTCCTTTTCGGCGAGCAACGTTGGCCGGCTTCGCCAGAGGAACATATCCTCTCTTGCCGCAGCGCCTCCCGATGGCGGCAACCGCCAGCCGTGCCGAAGAAAAGGCGGCCTGCAAATTATAGCCCCCCGTCGGACCGTCAACATCAAGCACTTCACCTGCAAAGTATAGCCCCGGCACGGTTTTCGATTCCATGGTTTGCGGATCGACTTCATCGAGCGCCACGCCGCCTACCGTCACCATGGCTTCCTTGATAGAACGGGCATGCAAGGGCTGGATCTCTTCCTCCCGCCCATCCTTGATGTGAATGCGGAGCAGGAAATCCGTCAAGTTACGTCGGGCTACAATCCGGCTGGCGTCGGTAATGGCAGTGCCGCCAATGCCCCACTTTTCGATTTCGTATACTCCCCGAGTTTCAGCCACGGTTTTTCCGCCAGCAATAATTTCGACGGTCGCTTTTTCATAAATCCGGCCGATACGTCCCTTAAGCACCGCCGGTTCCACCTCGAATCCCACCAGTCCCGGACGGCCGCGCACGATACGGTGCCCCATCGCGGCCGCCCAGTCGTATCCGTCCCCAACCGAACCGGTCTTGGGATAGCTGACGCCGCCGGTGGCCACGAGTACATGGGCTCCCTCCACCTCAAAGTTCCCGGTCGTCACTCTGAAGCCGCTCTTAGTGGGTTCAATCCTCTCGACTACCGACGAGCAGGCCAGCGTAACATTGCGATCGCGCAACAGATCGGTGAAAAGATTAAGCACATCCGAAGCCCGTTCGGTATGGGGATAAACCTTGTTTCCCGCTTTCACGACGGTCTTGAGCCCATGGGCGGCAAACCAGCGCTGAAGCATGGAGGGGGTAAACGCCCGGATCGCCGGTTCCAAAAAAGGCCCCACCGGGTCGCCAAACATTTGGAGCATGCGCTCCTCGGAAATATTG
>JBNKSB010000003.1:0-17717 GCA_050297095.1 Pontiella sp.
CTGGGTGAAATGAATCCCGACCAGTTGTGGGAAACCACGCTTGATCCCGAAAATCGCCGCATGACCAAGGTGGTGCTCGAAGACGCAGTCAAGGCCGACGAAATGTTCACCATCCTGATGGGCGACGAAGTCGAACCGCGCCGCGAATTCATTCAGGACAATGCCCTGAACGTCACCAACCTCGATATCTAAAGCGGGACGGCGAAGCGATGAAGGTGGAATTGGGAAAAGAGAAAGATGGCTACCACGCCAAGATATCAGGACGGAAGCATTTGGTGGCATTCGGTTTTACCAAGCGCGAGGCCTTGGAGGAATTGATGGGTGCCGCTACGGAAGAATTTAGCAAGGAATCGGACTATCGCGAGGCCGAGAAAAAGATCCGGGAACAGCTGAAGAAGCTCGACGGCGACGATTAATACGAAAGACGGAATATGGAAAATATCAACGAACGCATTGACCTGATCAATATTGAAGACGAGATGCAGCGGGCCTATATCGACTACTCGATGTCGGTGATTGTAGGCCGCGCGCTTCCCGATGCCCGCGATGGGCTGAAGCCGGGCAACCGCCGCATTCTCTACGCCATGAAGGAGCGCGGCTGGACGCATAGTAAGGCCTATGTGAAGTGCGCGAAGGTGGTCGGTGAAGTGATCGGTAACTACCATCCCCACGGGGATACCGCCGTCTACGACACGATGGTGCGAATGGCGCAGGAATGGGCCATGCGGGGCATGCTGATTGAGGGCCAGGGTAACTTTGGTTCGATCGATGGGGACCGCGCCGCTGCCTATCGTTATACCGAGTGCCGTCTCCGTCCGCTTGCCGAGGAAATGCTGGCCGATATCGACAAGGAAACCGTCGATATGCGCCCCAACTTCGACGAATCATTGATGGAGCCGTCCGTGCTTCCGGCCCGCGTACCGAACCTGCTGGTCAACGGCTCGACCGGTATTGCCGTCGGGATGGCCACCAACATTCCGCCGCATAATCTGGGCGAAGTGATCGACGGTACGATCCTGCTGATCGACAATCCGGATGCGACCATTGACGAGCTGCACGAGTTGATCAAGGGCCCCGACTTTCCGACCGGCGGCACCGTCTATGGTCTCAATGCCGTGCGCGAGTTCTACCAGACCGGTCGCGGCAAGATTAAGGTGCGCGGCAAGGCCGAGATCGAAGAGGACGACAACGGCAAGGCGCGCATCATTATCACCGAGATTCCGTATGCGCTCAACAAGACGCTGCTGATCCAGAAGATGGTTCACTTGGTGCGCGACAAGAAGCTTGAGGGCATTTCAGACATTCGCGACGAATCGGGCAAGGAAGGCATCCGCCTCGTTATCGAACTGAAGCGCAACGCCGTGCCGAACGTTTTGCTCAACAACATCTATAAGCACACGCAGATGGAATCGACCTTCGGCGGCATCATGCTCGCCATCGACAAGGGCAAGCCGCGCGTCATGAACCTGAAGGAAACCCTCCAGTGCTTCATCGACCATCGCTTCGATGTCATTACGCGTCGTACCCAGTTTGACCTCGACAAGGCCAAGGCCCGCGCCCACATCCTGGAAGGCTATCTGCTGGCGATGGACAATATGGACGAGGTCGTCCGCATCATCCGCGACTCCAAGAACCGCGAAGAAGCGCAGGAGCGACTGACGGCCAAGTTTGGGTTCTCCGAAATCCAGGCGAAGGCTATTCTCGACATGCGCCTGTACCAGTTGACCGGCCTCGAACGCGACAAGATCGAAGCGGAGTATGCCGAGCTCAAGAAGTTGATGGAGTACCTGCAGGACCTGCTGGATCATCCGAGCAAGATTTTTGATGTGATCAAGGAAGACCTCGGGCAGATTCGTGCCAAGTATGGCGATGTCCGCCGCACCGATCTTTCGATCGATGAGGGTGAAATCGACATCGAAGACCTTATTGCCGACGAACCGTGTGTGATCACGCTTTCGAATACCGGCTACATTAAGCGTGTTCCGACCGATACCTACCGCCAGCAACGCCGTGGCGGCAAAGGCGTGGTCGGCATGAGCACCAAGGACGAAGATTTTGTGGAACACATCTTCTCGGCTTCGACGCATGATTACCTGCTCTGCTTTACGGAAGCCGGCCGCATGTACTGGCTCAAGGCCTACTATGTGCCGGAAGGTACCCGCCAGAGCCGCGGCCGTTCGTTGGCGAACGTGCTGCAAATGAGCCAGGAAGAAAAGCTGGCTGCGATTCTCTGTGTGCGTGAGCTGGATGACGATACACACAACCTCATCATGGCCACGAAGAAGGGCGTTGTGAAAAAGACGATCCTATCGGCCTACAAGAATGTGCGCGTTGCCGGCATTAATGCCATTAATATCGATGAAGACGACCAGCTGATCGGGGTTAAGTTGACCAGCGGCGAAGATGAAATCATCCTCAGCATGCGCAACGGCAAGGCGATCCGCTTCAAGGAGCAGGATGCCCGCCCGATGGGCCGTGTGGCCCGCGGGGTACGCGGGGTGCGTCTCGAAGGCGATGACGAGGTCGTTACGGTCGAAATTGTCGACACGGAATCAACCATGATGGCGATCACCGAAAACGGCTACGGCAAACGCACGAGTTTCGATGAATACCGCACGCAGACCCGTGGCGGCAAGGGCATCATTAGCATCCAGACGACGGAGCGCAACGGCAAGGTCGTGAGTGCCCACGCCGTCACGGATGACCATCGCCTGATGCTGATTTCCGAAGGCGGGCAGATGATCTGCATCGGTGCCAGCGACCTGCGCGTTATCGGCCGCAATACCCAGGGCGTGCGCCTCTTCAACCTCAAGGAAGGCGACAAGCTGGTCTCCGCCGCCGTCCTCGATCCCGAGGAGGATGTTCCGGAAGTTGCAGAAGTAATCGAAGGCGAACCAGCGGTTGACGGTGACGTTGCGGTCACAGCGCCTACGCCCGACCCGGAAGCTGAAGCACCGACAGAACCCGCGGAAGAATAGTGGAGGACAGCGGAGACGCTGTCCCTCCAGCATTTGGTTTATGAAGACCTCCCTCAAACGCATTGGAATCATCCTGCTGGTGAGTGGGATGGTTGCGTTGGTGGCGAATGCGATTCACCCCCGGAAAATTCCGTGGGAGCAGGATGGGTCGCACCAGGTGGAAACGAAAGCGGCAAGGCAGAAGATCAAGGCGATCCCGCTGTCGGTTGCATTGGAGCGGTTCAAGGCCGGACAGTCGGTGTTTGTTGATGCCCGTTCCACCTCCGACTATGCAACGGGGCATGTTGCCGGTGCGGTATCAATTCCATTCGATTCCTTTGAAGAATACTTTTCCTCCCTTGCCGGGCTGCTCGATTCGGGGAAGGAGCTGGTGGTCTACTGCACCAACCGCGAATGCGATGATGCGTTGCTGTTGGCCTCTGAACTTCAGTCCATGGGATGCAGCAATCTGGTACTGTACATTGATGGCTTCGAGCTTTGGCAAAAACAGGACGGGCCAGTCGAACGGGGCGCCGGGGCCGGCGAAACTCCTGCGGAACAAGGGGAGGAACCGCGACGCGCAATTTTGCGCTGATCGCCCTCGTCGGGCTTGCTCTGATTGGCGGAAGGAAGTCCGAAGCCTGACTGTTTCGGAGCTAGTTGCTTTTCAATCGAGACCAACAGGAGAAATAGATGAGACTCAAACCAATGTTGTTGATGTTCTTGGTTGTCGCTTTCCATCTAGCGGCAGGGGAGACGGTTCGCATCTGGACGAACCAGAATGGTAAAACGATCAAGGCCGCCCTGAAAGCGTACGACGGCGTTAATGTAACCTTAGAGCGAAATGGACGGGCCTATGAAATTCCCGCCGATTCCTTGTCGGTCGAAGACCAGTCGTTCCTGAAGGCGTATGCAGAGGAGGAGGCGGCGCGTCTGGCCCGCATTCGGAAGGGAACCTATGAACTGACCCTGGAGAAAAAAATGTTTGCCGACCCGCAGGATTATTATTCTTCAACCATTGGTAGAAGTACCAAGCGGGCGCTGAAGGACGAGGGCTTGGATCCGCTTGCGATCGCGGGAACCGCCCCGGAAAACGAGACGGCCAGAGTCTATGTTCCAGAGCAATACGATGGCAAGAAACCGTACGGAATCTACCTCCATATTTCACCAAGTCCCGGGCCGGACATGCCGAACTATCAGTCAATCCTTGCCGAACGGAACCTGATCATGGCTTCTCCGGCAAAGGGAGGGAACGAGGAAGAGGTGATGCGCCGCATAATGCTGGCGCTGGATACCGTGGCCACGTTGCAGGACATCTACAATATTGATCCGAAGCGTATCTATGTGGGCGGGTTCAGTGGCGGGGGCATTTCGGCGATGATGGCTCAGTTGATTTATCCGGAAATATGGGCCGGATGCATTAGTCATTCACGGGGCATGAATCTGGGTTTTTTCGGGGAATTCCATTCGGAAACGCGCAATTTTGACGAAAGCGACTTTCAGCGCATGTCGCGCATGAAACAACGGTTTGCCGTTCTTTCCGGAGCGAAGGACTTTAACTATGAACACTGCCGCGACTCGTCGGCCGATTGGAAAAACGAGGGCTATGACATCCGGTTTTTCGATGTGGATGGGATGGGGCACCAAGATGCTCCCGCCAAGGCTTTTGAGGAGGCTCTTGACTGGGTTTGCGAAGATTAATTCGCCCTCGCCCGGTCGCACATCGTGCGAGCCTCCTCCAGAACCGGTTAGCCGTACTGCTCGGTATAGTCTTCCATCGACGCTTCAAGAACGGCGAGAGCGTGCTCGCGGTTGTAGATCTTTTCGATATGCACGTCCGAAGGTTGTCCGGGAACGAGTTTATACGTAGCGAAGTAGTGCCGCAGACGTTCCAGCAGGGCTGGTGGAATATCATCGATATCCTTTGCCGTCTGCCAAAACTGGTCGTTATCGAGTACGGCGATAATCTTGTCGTCGGCCTCTCCGTTGTCGACCATCTGGATGCCACCGATGACACGGGCTCTAAGGATGACTTCGCCGCGATTGATGGCGCGTTCGGTAATGACGCAGATATCGAGCGGATCTCCATCCCCCTGTTTGGAGGTGGGGGAGAGTTCCTGGACGCGCACGGAGCAGTAGGTTTGCGGTACAAAGCCGTACAGCGTCGGCGTCATGGAGGACGTCAACTGAGGCCGGTCGACGCGTAGATAACCGGTGGTTTTATCCACTTCATATTTCACTGCGTCAAACGGGGTCATTTCAATATAGGCGTTTACCACATCCGGCTTGCCGTCGTAGGGTTCGAGGCCATGCCAGGGGTGCGGGCGCCAACGGTAGAATGATTTAGGGAATGCCATCTTATATTTCCTTCTTGGTCGGAGTTCTAATTGGTTCGCACAATATCCGCACCGAGGGCGGCTAGTCTATCTTCAATTGCTTCATATCCCCGGTCGATGACCTGTGCATTCTTGATAATGCTTTGGCCCTCGGCGCAACAGGCCGCGATCAGCATCGCCATGCCGGCGCGGATGTCCGGGCTCGTGAGCACGCCGCCCTGCAGACGGGTTGGGCCGACCACGACCACGCGGTGCGGGTCACATTGGATGATGTTGGCGCCCATGCCCATTAGGTGGTCGACAAAATACATTCGGCTTTCGAACATCTTTTCAAAAAACAGGGCGGTGCCTTGGGTCTGCGTCGCCAACACAATGCAGACACTCATGAGGTCGGACGGGAAGGCGGGCCAGATCCCGTCTTCGATCTTTGGAGTGGCGCTTCCTTCATCTGGCCGAATGCTGCGGTCTGGTTGTTGTGGTACAACCAGGTCGCGTCCGTCACGGGTCCACTCCACACCCAGTTTTGAAAAGGCCCGCTGCATCACCTGCAGGGTGCGGGGCTCGCCCGCGTTTGGAATGGATAGTTGACCGCCGGTCACCACGGAGGCGGTGATATAGCTTCCCACCTCGATATAGTCCGGTTGCACGGTATATTCTGCGCCGTGCAAGTGTTCCACGCCGCGGATGGTCAGGTTGTTGGTTCCGATGCCGGAAATATCCGCACCCATTGTATTCAGCAGGTTTGCCAGATCCTGCACGTGCGGTTCGCAGGCGGCGTTGTAGATCGTGGAGACCCCTTTGGCCAGGGTGGCGGCCATTAAGACGTTTTCCGTGGCGGTGACGCTGGCTTCATCGAACACCATCGGCCAGGCGTTTAATGGGCCGGCTTTAAATCGATAGGCTTGGTCGGTGGCGATATCCACGCCAAGGGAGCGCAATCCATAAAAGTGGGTATCAAGGCGCCGTCGACCGATCACATCGCCGCCGGGCGGATAGATGGTTGCGCTGCCGTGGCGGGCGGACATGGGGCCGGCGAGCAAGATGGAGGTGCGGACCTTCGCACAAAGTTCCCTGTCGAGTTCGGTGGTCCGAAGATTTTTGGCGCAAAGGGTAACCGTATGGTCTTCAAGCGAAACCTCGACTCCAAGGCTTTCGAGCAGCTCCAGCATCACCTTAACGTCGTTGATGAGCGGGACATTGTGAAGGGTTACAGGCTGATCGGTTAGGACGCAGGCGGCGAGCATGGGTAAAACAGCATTCTTGTTGCCGCGCGGATGAAAGGTTCCGCTGATGGATTTACCGCCTTGTATGATGAACTTAGCCACTGCTGATCTCCCCCTTGGTGAGGTTTATAAAATTTTCCAGACTATGGAGGGAATGGAAAGGATATTTGCGTCCATGGGAATAAAAAAACCCGCTTGCCGCGGGTTTGGAAGAAAGGGGACTAGTAGCCGGGATTGGAAAGGCCCGGTATATTTGGTCCGGCTTCCCAGTTTTGCGGGGTATTCCACGGCATGCTGGAATACTCTTCTTCGTCCGTGTAGACATCATTTTTGGTTGCGCATCCACACACTGTTAACAGGAGGGTTGCAACGAGCAGGCTGAAAAACGTATCGATGTGCTTCATAGATAAAAAACAACCGTCCTGCCGGAGCAGGACGGCTCATGAATAATCCATTCGGAATCTTAGAGTACAGCGTCCTTCGCAGCCTTGGCGATGCGGAACTTCAGGACGGTTTTAGCCGGGATCTGGATGGTTTCGCCCGTGGCCGGGTTGCGACCCATGCGAGCAGCGCGGTCAACCTTTACAAGCTTGCCGATGCCGGGAATCGTGAAGCCATCAGCTGCGCCTTCGTATGCGAGTTCTGCGAGACCGTCGAGAGCGTCTTTGGCCTGAGCCTTGGAAATGTCAGCCTTTTCTGCAACTGCTGCGATAATCTGCGATTTGGTCATAGGTTTTCCCATTTGTATACTCCTCAGTGTTTCCTGGTTAATTACAACGAAAGCTGTCCGATTCCCTATCGATCCAGCGATTGGAAATTTCTAGGTGATTCATGGAAGGAAGGCAAACTAAAAAGCGATAAAAACCAATATTTACAGGGGTGTTATTCATGTTTTGGTGGTGCAGGAATAGATGTGGATAAATATGATAATAATATGTGCACATTTGTAACCTTATCGCTTGCGCGGTTTCATTCAATCTGTTTCCATCTCGCTGACGGGCGACGATATGGCCCTGAAGCTGCCATCGTCGGGTGCGCGATTGTTTAAGTATCGTTTTATGCGGAAGCCGGGCGCAAGGGTTTGTCTTGCGTAAGTATATGTAAAGAAGGTGTTTGCACTGCGGTCCATTTGGTGGGCGCGGAGTTTTTTTGAAATGTTGCTGCTGATTACCATCTGTTTTTTAGCGGCCGTGGCTGCGCCATGGGTCTATCGTGTTGCACCGAGACATACCGGAACAGCATTGCTTTTTGCTCCAGTAGCCATGTTGGTCTGGCTGCTCCGGCAGGTGCCCGGAATCATGCATGGCCACCCGGTTGAACAAAGCCTGGGCTGGGTGCCAGGCTTGGGATTGGAGGCGTCGTTCCGGCTGGATGGCTTGTCGCTATTGTTTGCCTTGCTCATCAGCGGCATCGGCGCGCTGATCGTTCTATATACCCAAGGCTACTTCAAGGGGCACCCCCAGCAGGGGCGTTTCATGATGTACATCATTGCCTTTATGGCTTCGATGCTGGGCGTCGTGCTGGCCGACAACCTCCTGCTGATTTTCATCTTCTGGGAGTTGACCAGCTTTACCTCCTATCTGCTGATCGGCTTCAACCACGAAAGCGAAGAGGCGCGTTCCGCCGCGTTGCAAGCCATGCTGGTTACGGTTCTCGGCGGCCTCTTTCTTTTAGCGGGCATGATCCTGATGGCGCAGGCCACGGGGACCTGGCAGTTGTCCGAGCTGTTGCAGTGTGGTGACGAGCTGCGGTCGCATGCTTTCTACCGGCCGATACTGATTCTGGTTTGCATTGGTGCCTTTACCAAATCGGCTCAGTTCCCGTTCCATTTCTGGTTACCCAATGCGATGCAGGCGCCAACGCCCGCCAGCGCCTATCTGCACTCCTCCACGATGGTGAAGGCCGGGGTCTACCTGTTGGCCCGCCTGTCGCCTGCCCTGGGTGGCACGCATGAGTGGGAAATCATTTTGACCACGGTGGGTGCGGTAACATTTCTCGTGGGCGCCATCATGGCGCTGGGCCAGCATGTCCTGAAAAGGCTGTTGGCCTACACCACCGTTTCCGCCCTCGGAGCCATGATCATGCTGCTGGGGATTGGTA
This sequence comes from Pontiella sp., assembly GCA_050297095.1. Taxonomy (GTDB): domain Bacteria; phylum Verrucomicrobiota; class Kiritimatiellia; order Kiritimatiellales; family Pontiellaceae; genus Pontiella. Next base: position 8,617 of record JBNKSB010000003.1, read on the forward strand.
CGGAAGAAACCATCAAGGCCATGGCTACCTTCATACTCGCGCACGCGTTTTATAAGGCTGCGCTCTTCCTCGTGGCTGGCGGCGTTACGCATGAGACCGGCGGCGAGACATCGGTCGAGAAACTGGGCGGCCTGCGCAGGGCCATGCCGATCACGTTTGTTTGTGCCGTGCTGGCCGGGCTTTCGATGGGGGGCTTCCCGCCGTTTTTTGGCTTTGTCGCGAAGGAGACCTGGTTGCATGCTTTGGGCCATTACCCGCTCTTGATTGTTGTAACGGTTATTGGCGGCGCGGCCTATGTATTGGTTGGGTTTTCGGTTGGTCTCAAACCCTTTATTGGAAAAACGCCGGACGGCTTGCACGCCCACGAAATGCCTTGGTCGATGCGCATGGGCCCACTGGTGCTTGGCACGGGATCGCTGATCCTTGCTTTAGCTAGCGGCGGCATCGGCCATGCGATTGTTGCGCCTGCCGCCGCCTCGGTCGCGACCGAGAAACTGCATGTGCATCTGCATCTTTGGGCCGGGTTCAATAAGTATCTGGTGATCAGTCTTGCGACGCTGGCGCTCGGCACAGGCTGCTACCTGGCCCGCCCGATATTCCTACGCTTGGGCAAGGCTATTTCCGGACTTGGTCGGGTGGGGCCTGATGCGGTCTATCGGGAAATGTTGGCTTTCATACTGAAATTTGCGGCGTGGCAAACCCGTAAAATCCAGACCGGAAGTCTGCGGCACTATATTCGTTACGCGGTCATCACCTCGACGGTGTTGATTGCCGTTGCCTACATACGTGGCGGAGGATTCCAACGTTTTGAAGGTTTGTCCCCGATCTCGCTTCCCGTCTCCATTGTCGGAATCCTTATGGTCCTTGCTGCCGTGGCCGCAGTCTCTTCCAAGTCGCGCCTGCGGTCGATCCTCTGCATGGGTATGGTCGGATTCGGCATGGCACTCCTGTTTACGTTCTACGGCGCACCCGATTTGGCCATGACACAGCTGGTCATAGAGACGTTGACGGTGATTCTGCTGGCGCTGGCCTTCTATCATCTTCCCCAATTCAGCAACAGTTCCTCGAAGGGAACTCGGTCGATCGATCTGGCGGTGTCCATCGCGGCCGGAATCGTAGTGACCATGCTGGTGCTGGCAGCCCTGAACGTGGAAACACCTACGCCGGTTTCCGACTATTATCTGGAACACAGCTATGAGGATGCGCATGGACGCAACATTGTTAATGTCATTCTGGTCGACTTCCGCGGGTTCGATACGCTGGGCGAAATCACGGTGATGGCCATCGCCGCAATGGGAGCGTACGCGTTGTTGAAACTAAGGCCCGGTAAAAAGGAGGACGAGACATGAGTTCAATCATTCTCCGTACCGCCACGCGCTATATGTTTCCACCGCTACTGGTATTCTCCGTTTATGTTTTGCTGCGCGGCCATCACTACCCAGGGGGCGGGTTTGTAGGTGGTCTCTTTGCCGGATCGGCCTTTTCGCTGTATGCGCTGGCCAATAGCGTGGAGTCGGCCCGCAGGCGGCTTCGCGCCGATCCGCGCGATCTTACCGCCGTGGGATTGACTATTGCCTTGTGCAGTGGTCTACCTGCTTTGCTACTGGGGCACCCATTCCTGACCGGAGTGTGGTGGGATTTGCACCTGTGGGGTGCGGAAGTACATGTTGGAACGCCGGCCGTCTTTGATGTAGGAGTCTATTTTGTGGTGTTGGGTGTGCTGCTCACGCTGGTATTCGGGCTGGGGGAAGAGAAATAATGGAAGTGCTCCTCGCCATCGTAGTCGGTGTGCTGTATGCCGGTGGGCTTTACATGATGATGCGCCGTAATCTGGTGCAGCTGATCATCGGCCTGGGCCTGCTGAGCCATGGGGCCAATCTGCTGATCTTTACATCGGGAGGGTTGCGGAAAGGCGGGCCTCCGATCATTCCGGAAGGGGAGAAAGTCCTGACGAGTCTTCCTGCCGATCCGCTGCCGCAGGCGCTGATCCTTACGGCAATTGTAATCAGTTTTGCGGTGACCGCTTTCGGTTTGGTGCTATTTCTTCGAACCTATCAATCGGTTGGCGCGGATGATGTGGATGCATTGCAGGAGGATGACGAATGAACCTTCTTCCTGTACTTCCTATTCTGATTCCTCTGGCCGGGGGGATTCTCTGCATGCTGTTCAGGCGCTCGCTGATTATGCAGCGGATTGTCGGCATTACGACCTCCGCGCTGATGCTCGTGATTGCCTTTGCGCTGCTGGCGTATACCCGGCAGGGAAATATCGCGGTGATGAATATGGGTGACTGGGAGGCCCCGTTCGGAATTACAATGGCGGCAGACACGCTGTCGAGCATCATGCTTGTGCTGGGAGGTCTGATGGCGTTGGCGGTGTCCATATACGCCTGCTTCGACCTTGATCAGCCACGAGTCCGTTATGGATTCTATCCCCTCTGCCTTATCATGATGATGGGGGTCAACGGGGCCTTTGTAACCGGTGACCTGTTCAATATGTATGTCTGGTTCGAGGTGCTGCTCACCGCTTCGTTCATCCTGCTTGCGCTCGGGGGCGAAAAGGCCCAGATGGCCGGATCGATAAAATATGTTGCGCTCAACCTGCTTTCGTCCGCTCTGTTTTTGGCGGGGATCGGCATTCTCTACGGCATGGCCGGTACGCTCAACATGGCCGAGCTGGCCCTCGTGGTGCAACAGGGAGAGCGGGGCGGACTGGTTACGATGGTCGCGGTCATGTTCATGATGGCCTTCGGCATCAAGGCCGGCATGTTTCCGCTGTTTTCGTGGCTACCAGCCAGCTACCCAACTCCGCCGGCCGCCGTGTCCGCTCTTTTTGCCGGACTCCTGACCAAGGTCGGAGTGTATGCGCTGGTCCGCGTATTTACGCTGATCTTCTGCAACGATCCCGGTTTTCTTCACGAACTTATCTTGATCGGTGCCGGACTGACCATGCTGTGCGGGGTTCTGGGTGCAGCTTCGCAGCATGAAATGCGGCGCATCCTGTCGTTCCACATCGTCAGCCAGATCGGCTACATGGTGATGGGTCTCGGTCTGTTTACCACGCTGGCGCTGACAGGAACCATTTTCTACCTCATCCATCATATCGTGGTAAAAACCAACCTTTTTCTTGTTGCCGGCGCCGTAAGGCGGCTGAAAGGCAGCTATGACCTCCAGGGACTCGGCGGCCTGTACAAGGAGCGGCCCGGATTGGCGATTCTATTCCTGATTCCGGCAATGTCGCTGGCTGGTGTACCGCCGCTCTCGGGCTTCTTCGCCAAGCTGATTCTGGTGATAGCCGGCCTGGAATTGCATTCGTGGACGATTGTCGCTACCGCACTTATCGTCAGTCTGCTCACGTTGTTTTCCATGACAAAAATCTGGGCCAGCGTCTTTTGGAAAGCCGCGCCGGACCCCCTGCCGGACTGTCATGGAATGACCGCCTGGCAATGGCGGGGGTTCCTGTTGCCGATGATCGTACTGGCTGGAATCACGGTGCTGATAGGCTTTTTTGCCGCGGGAGTTTATGATGTTTCGCAAATGGCGGCGGAACAGCTGATGAATCGCGATGCATATATCAGGGCGGTATTGGGAGGACATGCGTTATGAGTCTCTTCCTTTCCAACATACTCATTTCGCTTTTCTGGGCGCTGCTTACCGGCCGTGTCTCGATCGGAAACCTGACGATCGGATTTTTGCTGGGCTACGCAGCGCTTTCATTGCTTTATCCCACGACCGAACTTAAGACTTCCTATTTCCAGAAGACGCTTCAGCTGATCCGCTTTACGCTGGTCTTTATACGAGAGTTGCTGGTTTCCACGTGGCGGGTCGCCATGGATGTGGTCAAGCCCCTGCCGCTGATGCGCCCGGGCGTGGTCGGCATTCCACTGGATGCGGAGACCGATCTGGAGATCACGATGCTGGCCAACATCATTTCACTAACTCCGGGCACGTTGAGCCTGGATGTATCCGAGGATCGTAAAACACTGTATATCCATGCCATGTATGTCATCAACCCAGATGACCTGCGCAAGGAGATCAAGAACGGGTTGGAGCGCCGCCTGCTGGAATTGCTGAGGTAGCCATGATTGAAGTTGTCTGTTCCATCGTGATGTTCGTGTTGCTGATTTCGCTAGCGGCAACCTTTGTACGGGTGGTGCTGGGCCCGACGCTGGCCGACCGGGTGATTGCGCTGGATATGGCGGCCACGATTGTGGTGGCCCTTATTCTTACACACTGCGTCGAGTCCGGCTCGTTCTACTATATTCCGGCAGCTATCAGCATCGCGTTGCTGTCGTTTATCGGAACCGTATCGCTGGCGATCTATATCCAGCGGGGAGGGGCGTCATGATCCGGGATATTCTGGTCTGCCTCTTCTTGATCGGGGGATGCCTGCTCTCGCTGGTTGCCGCCGTGGGTGTACTGCGCATGCCAGACATTTTTACGCGAATGCATGCCGCGACCAAAACAGGCACCGTCGGCGTGAGTGCCATCACCATCGGCATGATGATTCACTTCAACACCATTACGGTGACATCGAAAGGGGTGTTGGTGATCGCCTTCTTCCTGCTGACCGCACCCGTCGCGGCGCATATGATCGCCCGGGCGGCCTATCGATCCGGCGTCTCGCTGTGGATTCTGACCCGCATTGATGAGTGGAAGGCCCATGGTTCCGGCTCCAGGGAGAATGATTAAACGCTGCGGAGTGCTGTCCGGTACGAGACGCAGAGGACTGGAGAAAACTGTTGACCTTGTGCTGATTCTGCTCACAATCGATGCATTTAATGTCTATCTGGGAGTTCGCCGAAGATGAATCTTAAGAAAGTGCTGTCGCCGGATGCCGTATGGGTTGACCTCAAGGCCGATACCAAGGAGGGAATTCTCGAGGAGATGGTTGATCGCCTGGTTGCGGCTGGCAAGGTTGCGGATCGGGAAGCGGTATTGAAGGCGGTGCTTGAGCGCGAGGACAAGATGTCGACCGGTATGCAGAACGGTGTGGCCATCCCTCATGGCAAGACGGATGCGGTCAAGTCGCTTGTTGCTGCCGTAGGAGTCCAGAAGGCTGGCGTTAACTTCGATTCCATGGATGGTTCCCCGTGTACCATCTTCATCATGACCCTGTCGCCCGTGAAACGTGCCGGTCCGCATATGCAGTTCTTGGCTGAAGTAAGCCGTTTGATCAGCCAACCGGCGGAGCGCGAAAAGCTGCTGGCTGCCCGAACCCACGCCGAAATCTATGAACTGCTAACCGGGAAATAATCCGCCATGACCAACGAAGTCGTCCATGCCGCCACGAACGCCGCCCTTCATGTTGCCCCGGCGGTAGAGTTGACGGAAGCCTCCGGCCACGGCATCACGCATGTAATGATGCTACTGATTCTCCAGCTCGCCATCATTATTATTTCCGCAAAGGTTGGTGGATTCCTGTTCCAGCGGTTTCTGAAGCTCCCTTCTGTGTTGGGGGAACTAGCCTCGGGCATGTTGATTGGACCGTATGCGCTCGGCGGCATGATCAATTTTCCCGGCCTCGGGATTCTTTTTGCGGAACATGACGGTCTGGCAGCTTCGGCCGAGCTTTATGGAATCGCAACACTGGCTTCCATCATTCTGCTGTTCCTCGCCGGCCTCGAGACCGACTTGGCGGCGTTTTTGCGGTATTCGGTTGTGGGCTCCGTTGTCGGCTTGGGCGGATTGATTTTCTCATTTATTCTAGGGGATCTGTGTGCCGTGTTGTGGCCGGGGAATGGGATCCATTCATTCATGGATCCGGCTGCGTTGTTCCTTGGCGTGATTTCCGTGGCGACTTCGGTGGGCATTACGGCCCGCATTCTAGCGGAAAAACGCAAAATGGCATCCCCGGAGGGGGTCACTATTCTCGCCGGCGCCGTTTTCGACGACGTGCTAGGCATTGTGACGCTGGCCATTGTGATGGGCATGGCGAAAGTTGAAATGGAGGGGGGCGGCGTTAACTGGGGTAAGATCGGGTTTATTGCCCTTAAGGCGGTTGGCTTCTTTGTGGTGGTCACCGCGCTGGGATTGGCTTTTGCGCGCAAGATTACCGCAGCGATCAAACAGTTCCAGTCGCGCGAAGTCATGGTTGCGACCTGTTTCGGGCTCGCCCTGCTGCTGGCCGGGTTGGCGGAGCTGGCCGGGTTGGCCATGATCATTGGAGCCTACATCATGGGGCTCGCGCTTTCGCGCACAGATCTGGCGCACGAGATCGAACACAATCTGGAGGGGGTCTACAACATTCTGGTGCCCATCTTTTTCTGTGTCATGGGCATGATGGTCGATTTTTCCGCCATGAAACCTATTCTGCTGTTTGGTGGGGTCTACTCGCTTCTGGCTGTTTTTTCAAAGGTCGTTGGATGTGGCCTGCCCGCATGGCTGATGCGCTTCAATATGCGCGGCTCGTTGCGGATCGGGCTAGGCATGCTTCCGCGCGGCGAGGTGGCGCTGATCGTTGCCGGTATCGGTCTTGCGGCCGGAATCATTGACCAGGGCGTATTCGGCGTTGCCATCATGATGACGGTGATCACGACCATGCTGGCCCCGCCGTTGCTGGTAAAATCGTTTGAGGGCGGATCGGGTGTCCGCAAGGAAATGGTTGGTGGCGTAGAAAACATAGAAGTGATCGAGCTGGAATTTCCATCGCACGACATCGCGGAGTTTTTGCTGCACCGCTACATCCACGCCTTGCAACTGGAGGAATTCTTCGTGCACAACCTGCATACCGAACAACCTACCTATCAGGTGCGCAAGGACGATATGGCATTCACGCTTATTCAGGATATCAACAAACTGCACCTCAACGTTCCGGCCAACAGCAAGTATGTCGCCCGCATGATCCTGCTTGAGGAATTGCTATCGCTCTCCGACCTGCTGGAATCCTCCAAAAAAATGAAGGGGCTCGACGAAATGGGCTCCGACCTCGTATCCGGCCTGTTTTCCTGATCGCCCGGTCAGCTGAAAACGAAGAAAAGCGATAGAACTCCGGCGATCAGGAAGACGATGGCGTTTATATTTTTCCGCTTCTCGCCGGCATCAGTCATGATCATTGCGAGTAAGCACAGCGAAAGAAGCAGGAGCATCAGGTCGTAGAGGATAAGAATGGAGAGGGCGACCTTTCTTACATTCCAGTAATGACCGGAGATGACCATCATGACAAGGGCGGTTGCAATGGTCAGCCATCGCAGAAGCTTTATATAGCCAAGATTCATGGAGCCCTTCATTCCGGCTATGGGGCCGCCATCAGTGCGGTACAGCCGCCCAGCCCCAGTCCGAAGAGCATGAACACCGGAATCATGATCACGTAGAACAGCAGTACGGCGGGAATGGATGCGAGCATGAACTTGAGGATGATGATCGCCATGCGGCCGAAAGGAATGGCAACGTCGGTTACGGTTGTGCGGTTTACATTCATGGCATTCTCCCGTTGGTTTCTCCGTCAACGTAGACGCCCATGAAGGGTCGCAGCCATTACAATCGCTCGTTTTGGTTATAATTCCGGCTTGCGGAAGTCCCCGTTTTTCAGGCGGGTGCAATAGCGTTTCATTTCGCTGGCGACCACGCCGGAGAGCAAGATCAGGCCGATCAGGTTGGGGATGGCCATCAGCGCGTTGAAGGCGTCGGCGATATTCCAGATCATCTTCAATCCGCCGACTGCGCCGATGGTGATGCAGCCGACGTAGACCCAGCGGTAGATCGGGATCGCCTTTTCGCCGAAGAGAAATTCGGCGCAACGGTCGCCGTAGTACGACCAGGCAATCAGCGTCGAATAGGCGAAGAACATAAGTCCGATGCCGACGAGATATTGTCCATAGCCGAACAATCCCTTTTCGAAGGCATGGGCGGTCAGCGCGCCGCCGTCGAAATCACTGTGGTTCGCGCCCGTAACCAGAATGACCAGCGCCGTCATGGTGCAGACAATCAGAGTATCGATAAAGGGGCCGAGCATGGCGACGGTACCTTCGCGTACCGGTTCGCTGGTTTTGGCCGCCGCATGGGCGATGGGAGCCGATCCGAGGCCGGACTCGTTGGAAAAGACGCCGCGCGCCACGCCGTAGCGGATGGCGGTTCCAAATATGCCGCCTCCGACAGCATAGGGGGTGAAGGCGTATTTAACGATTTGTGCGAAAGCTCCCGGAATCGCCTCGATATTCAGGAGCAGTATCATGACCGCTCCGATCACGTAGAAGGCGCACATGAAGGGGACGATGATTCCCGCGACATGGGCGATACGTTTGATGCCGCCGAGAATAACAACTCCCGTCAGGAAGGAGAGAATCAGGCCGGTGGTCAGGCTCATCCAGGAAATGCCAAAGCCAAAAAGCGTGAATCCTCCCGATTTCAAGGTTTCCGGCAATAGGTAGCCCAGTCCGTCAACCACCGAGTTGGCCTGCACCATGTTGCCGATGCCAAACGAGGCGATCATGCCGAACAGGGCGAACGAGCCGCCGAGCAGGGCTCCGAGTTTTTTGTTTTTCAGCCCCATGGAAAGGTAGTACATCGGGCCCCCGCTGGCCGATCCGTCTTCATGGATCCGGCGGTACTTTACCGCCAGCGTGCAGGAGGTGAACTTGGTAGCCATGCCGACGAGCGCCGTGATCCACATCCAGAAAACCGCGCCGGGTCCGCCCGCTACGATGGCGGTGGCGACGCCGGCAATATTGCCGGTTCCGATGGTGGCCGAGAGGGCGGTGGAGAGGGCCTTGAAGTGAGAGATATCGCCGTTTTCCTCCGGTTGATCGTATTTCCCGAAAACACAGGCGATGGCATGGCCGAGGTGGCGTACCTGTACGAACAACAGGCGGATGGTCAGATACAGGCCCGTGCCCACCAGAAGGATGATCATCGAACGGCCCCAAATCACTTCACCGTACAGGGCACTTAACAACTTGCTCAGATCTTCCATCCAGATTCCCCATTCAATATTCCGGACAAGCTACGTGAAATGGTCCGTGAAGAAAAACCAAAAGCAATCCATCATGAACCAAAAGAAAAAAGCTCCGGGCACGTTGCCCGGAGCTTGCCGTGTACTTATACGTCGGTCTACTCGGTTTGTTCAGCGGACGTGGTTTCTTTCTTTTCCCTTTTCGGGGTGGC
>JBNKSB010000004.1:0-3496 GCA_050297095.1 Pontiella sp.
TACAGAAATCGAGGAGCTGGTGGATGCGTTTAATGCCATGGTGGCCCGCATCGATTTGCTGATGGGGGAGCTACGCGATGTTACCGCAAACATCGCTCACGATCTTAAAACACCGGTAATGCGGATACGGGGTTTGATGGAGGGATCGAAGTGGGAAGAGATTCCTCCGCCGGAACGGGAGCAGATGATTGCCTCGGCAATCGAGGAGTGCGACCGAATCATGCCATTGATTGATTCGGTCCTGGAATTATCCCGGGCTGAATCGGGCATGCTGGTTCTTCAGCAGGAACCGATGGATTTCGCGGAGGAGGTTCGATATGCCCATGAAATGTTTTCGACCTTGGCCGAGGATGAATGCATCAGGTTCGACTGCCATGTGCCGGAACAAGCGGTTCCCATGGTGGGGGATCGCCGGCGCTTGCAACGGGTCATTGCTAATCTGTTCGACAATGCCATCAAGTTTACGCCTAAAGACGGGTACGTTGCGGTCCGGTTGACTGTCAGTGACGGCAAAGCGATGCTGATGGTGCAAGACAATGGACCCGGCATCCCGAAAGAGGAACAGGAAAATGTGTTCAAGCGTTTTTATCGACTCGATCGCAGCCGCGGCACGCCGGGATATGGAATGGGGTTGAGCATGGTGCGTGCATTCGTGCTTGCATTTGGCGGATCGGTTTCCATCGACTCCGATACAGGCAAGGGTTGCACGGTTACGGTTGTCATTCCAATCCTGCCCGACAAAGCTGGTTCGAGCATTTGACATTTATTCTTGGCCCCACCTATTCTAAAACCTTTCCAAGGAGCAATCGATGAGTGACTTTGCACAGATCCCCATGCAGTTTGTCGGACCGCTGAAAGTGTCCGGCCCGGCCATCGAAGGCGATTACGAGGTGCCGCTGGCGACCTATGAAACCCCGCTGTGGCCGTCGGTCAACCGCGGTGCGCGCGTTTCGATGAACTGCGAAAGCGGAATCAAGTGCACCGTAGTCGATGAACGCATGACCCGCTCCGTCCTGTTTGAAGCGCCCGATGCTTCCGTCGCACTGTTGGCATTGGAACGTATCAAAGCCGGTATTTCGAAACTGAAAGAGATTGTCGAGGGCACCAGCCGCTTCGCCAAGTTGATCGACCTGCACCACCAGATTGCCGGCAACCTGATTTTTCTCCGCTTTGAATTCACGACCGGCGACGCCTCCGGCCATAACATGTGCACCCAGGCCGCCGAGGCTTTAATGAACCATATTCTCGGCGATCATCCCGAGCTGCAATATGGCTCCATCTCCGGGAACTATTGCTCCGATAAGAAAGCCACCGCCGTCAACGGCATTCTCGGTCGCGGAAAATATGTTGTGGCTGAAGTGGTTGTTCCCAGAAAGATTGTTCGCCGCTATCTCAAGACCACCCCGGAAAAGGTCGTACAACTCAATATTCGCAAGAACCTGATCGGCACAATGCTTGCCGGCGGCCTGCGCAGCGCCAATGCTCACTTTGCCAACATGCTGCTCGGCTTCTATCTCGCCACCGGCCAGGATGCCGCCAACATTGTCGAAGGTTCGCAGGGCCTCACCATGGCCGAGGAACGGGGCGGGGATCTCTATTTTTCTGTCACGCTGCCCAATCTCATCGTCGGCACCGTCGGCAACGGCAAGGGACTCGACTTTGTTTTGGAAAACATGAAGCGGATGGGACTCGTTGAAGCCCGCGAACCCGGCGAAAACTCCCGCCGTCTCGCCTGCCTATGCGCCGCCACCGTCCTTTGCGGCGAACTTTCCCTCCTCGCCGCCCAGACCAACCCCGGCGAGCTCATGGACGCCCACCGCCGTATCGAGCGCGGGCAGTAATGGTGCTATATACATCATCTGTATCTACGCTGTAGTCCACTTCCTTCCCCATGTTTACCCTCTTTCTGGGGTTGAGACCTCATCGGCAGAGGTGTCAACCTTATCATTCGGTGCGGCCATTACGGTTTGATTCCTTGATGAGTAGAATTAGTAAAAAATACCAATATGAAAAACTAAATATATCCAAATACTTTCTAAACGATGAATCGTGATTCTCATTCCCGAATGAGCAGTAAATTTTTCCGTAAACTGCATTAACGCGAAGGGAGATTACATGAAAAAGGTAGTAGCAACTATTCTCTCGTTGGGGTTCCCGGTGCGCGAAACAATCTGCTGAACAATAGAATCGAATACGATAAAGCCACAATGACATTTACCGTTATCGCAGGGATAGAGTGAGTGCTCATTCAGGAACGAGTTGATGGATGCCGTTAAGGGGGATGAAAGAATTGCTAGTATGATATGCAGGTTTCAAGGAGAGAACTCTAGGAACTGGCTAACGAAACCTGTTCCTTCCCTCAATGGAAGAACACCTGCCGAATGTGTTAAAAAGAATTAAATTAGTTTGATGCGCGGACTATTAATGAGAGTTCACTAGCTGTATGGGCTGATGAGTAAAAATGAGTGTAGCCTATATATTGTTGTCTTTCGATCTCTTCTTCAGATATACTTTCCCATTCATGGCAAAAGCGTTGAAATATGCATCATCAGGGGAGGTCTTCCATCAGCTGTATGTGGGGAAAGTCACGAGCTTTTCGGCATTGCTTAAGCGGGTGTTTGAAGCTGAGGATGCATCGATCCGTTTCATCATGAAGAAGCTGAAGAATTTTAACATATCGGACTAACCCGAATGGTGAAAGGACGCTCGTTTGGTGTATAGTGGATGATGGCGACGGCACAATGAGGAAAATCAATTCTATTCTTTTGTTGGCTACTTGTTGTATGGGTCTGTCTTTACTTGGGGTAGGTTGCTCAAGTCCCCAATTGCAGTTGAAGACGGCAGAGCGCGGTGATGCCGAGGTGCAATATTGCTTGGCCCTTCGTTATGCAGAAGGAGATGGCACGTCTCAGGACTACCAACAAGCCGTGGCGTGGTACACGAAGGCGGCCGAACAGGGACATCCCAAAGCACAGTATAAGTTGGGCATCTGCTACGCCAACGGCACAGGAGTCCCTCAGGATTATACGGAATCTTTCAGATGGATCTCCGTGGCGGCCGAGCAAGGCTATGCAATTGCACAATTTGGCGTTGGGCTTTGTTATGAAAAAGGCTGGGGAAGACCTTTGGATTATCGGCAGGCGGTGAAGTGGTACACCAAGGCGGCCGAACAGGGAAATGGTCTTGCGCAATGCAATCTAGGCAATTGCTATGCAAACGGTAGAGGCGTGATGCAGGATTACAAGAAGGCAGTCAAGTGGTATGCCATGGCGGCCGAACAGGATTTGATGGAAGCGCAATATAATTTGTCGAGTCTCTACGCAACCGGTCGGGGGGTGGCTCAGGATTACGAACAGGCATTAAAATGGACGACCATGGCAGCGGAGCAGGGTCACGCTAAAGCGCAACACAATCTGGGTGTTTATTATCGTGACGGACTGGGTGTGCCCCAGGATTTCGAGAAAGCCATAAAGTGGTTTTCGTTGGCTGTGAAACA
>JBNKSB010000005.1:0-4233 GCA_050297095.1 Pontiella sp.
GCCGGCTTTGCCGGCTATGAACTTGATTAAACAGAGGGAGCATACCATGAAAGTAGTTGTTATTGGCGGCGTGGCCGCCGGACCGAAAACCGCATCCCGTATTCGGCGTCTGTGCGACAGTGCCGAAGTGACCGTGGTGGAGAAGGGCGAGTTCCTCTCCTACGCCGGTTGCGGGCTTCCGTATTATATTTCAGGCATGGTGAAGGATCAGAAGGAGCTGATGGCGACGCCGGTGGGCGTCGTGCGCGACAGCGTCTTTTTCAGGAACGTCAAGGATGTCCATGTGATGAACCGCACCGAAGCGACCGTTATCGATCGTGAAAACAAAGCGGTGACGATTCGCAGGGAAAACGGTGAAACCGAAGTCCTGGACTACGACAAGCTGGTGTTGGCCACCGGTGCCAATTCGTTCATTCCGCCGATTCCAGGCGTCGAACTGAAAAATATCTTCAACCTGAAAGACATTCACGACGCCGATGCCATCAAGGACAAACTGGCGCAGCACAAGGCGCTTAATGCGGTGATTGTGGGCGGTGGATTGATCGGCGTGGAGGTGGCGGAGGCCTTTCACGAAATGGGATGCCGCATTACGCTCATCGAATTCCTCCCGCACATCCTGCCGATGATGGATCCTGAAATGGCGGCCTTGGTCGAAGGGCACTTCGAGTCGAAGGGGGTCAAGATCCAGACCGGCACGCGTGTAACCGAATTCACAGGAACAGACCGCGTGGAGAAAGTGATTACCGACCAAGGTGAATTCCCTGCCGATATCGTCATCATGGCGGTCGGAGTCCGGCCTACCACAAAGCTGGCCGTCGATTGCGGCTTGGAAATCGGTCCGACCCGCGCGATTGCCGTGGATGATTGTATGCAGACTTCCGATCCCGATATCTTTGCCGTGGGCGACTGTGCAGAGAAGACAAACATGATCACCGGCAAGTCCTGCTATGTTCCGTTGGGTTCTACGGCGAACAAGGAAGGGCGGGTAGCCGCGAACGCCATCTGCGGCATCGATGATTCATTTCCCGGTGTGCTCGGCAGCGCCATATGCAAGATTTTCGATTTCAGTGTCGCCCGCACCGGGCTGGGCGAGAAGGAAGCCCGTGACGCCGGCTACGACGTCGTGACCTGCCAGGCACCCGCGCCGGACAAGCCGCACTTCATCCCGACCGCCAAGCCGCTCTTTCTGAAGCTGATTGCGGATCGCAAGACCCGGAAGCTGCTGGGCGCACAGGCGACCGGTCCCGGCAATGCCGACCGGCGCATCGATATCGCGGTAACGGCGCTGAGTGCTGGAATGACCGTCGACCAGCTGGCCAATCTGGACCTGAGCTATGCGCCGCCGTTCTCGCCGGCCATGGATAACATTCTCGCCGCGGCCAACATACTGCGGAACAAGATGGACGGCTACATGGACGGGCTGACGCCGGCGGAAGTGGCCGGGATGCTCGAGCGCGGTGAAGACTTCACGCTGCTGGATGTCCGTTCGCCCGAGGAGGTCGGGCAAATGCGCATCGAAGGGGCGGTGCATATTCCGCTTGGCGCTGTTCGCAAGCGCATGGGCGAGCTGGACAAAAACAAGCCGGTGGTCGCCTTCTGCAAAATATCCCTGCGCGGCTACGAAGCCGCGCTGATCCTGAAACAGGCCGGGTTCGCCGACGTGAAGGTGATGGACGGCGGCATCCTGATGTGGCCGGGTAAGCTGACTCGAAATTAGACGAAAGGAAAAGCCAATGAAAAAGATTGTTCCCAGTGTTGTTGCCGGTGTTGTTCTGGCGGGTGTTGTCGGATGGAACGTGATGCCGAAGCAGATGATTCATGAACGCAAGAGCCCGCTGGGCTATGAGCAAACCATTGCCAGGATCGAGCAGAATGTAAAAGAGGGCGGGTGGGTTATCTCATCGACCATGCATCTCGACAAAAGTCTCAAGAAGCAGGGCAAGGAGGTTCCTCCTGTCACCCTCATCAACATTTGCCAGCCGGAGCATGCGGCAACCATCCTCAACGATGAGTCGTCGCGCTACATCTCGATCATGATGCCCTGCACCATCTCTGTCTATGAAAAGGCCGATGGCAACACTTATGTGGCCACCATGGGTATGAAGCTGATGGGTAAAATGTTCGGTGGCGTTGTTGCCGACGTAATGGGCGGGAAGGTTGCCGAGGAAGAGGAAGGATTTACCCGCTTCCTCAACTGAGTTTTTAAATTTGGAGTACAAGGCGAATAACGCCTTTCAACAACACAGGAGATACGTACGATGAAAATAGCTATACCAACTGCCAACGGAAAGTTGTGCATGCATTTCGGCCATTGCGAAACCTTTACCATGCTGGATGTCGATCCGGACAGCCGGACAATCACAACAACGACCGAACTCGATCCACCGCCCCACGAGCCGGGCGTACTCCCGCATTGGCTGGCAGGACAGGGCGCAGACCTGATCATTGCCGGAGGCATGGGGGTGCGGGCGCAGAATCTGTTCGAGGAACAGGACATCAAGGTTGTCGTCGGCGCACCGGGTGGGTTGACTCCATCCGAAATCGTGCAGGCGCATCTCGATGGAATCCTCGAAACAGGCATCAATGCATGTGATCACTAAGCAATAGTTTTGTCGTCCGCTGTGCTGGGGCTTGATTTAACCTCCATTTGTTTCAGCGCAGCGTGCCGACACCCTTGTTCGCTTGGCGGTAGGTGAAGTAGATGCATGATCCGATCAGTAATCTCCTTTGCCATAAAACCGCCGAAGCATCGCCGAAATGTTGCCTTTGTTGGCTTTTCCCGCTGGATTGTGCTCAATCCTCATGTCCCACGATTTTGGATTGGTTTTTCGTAGCCTTGGCCACGATGAAGGCTCCCTTGCCGTAGCCTTCCTCGATCGGCTCCCTTTTCTCGATTTCAGAGAGGGGGGAAAACAAGGTTTGAACATACTGGAGCTGACTGAAGCCGACCTGCTCAAGGCTGGCGGCGACTTCGTTCACAGACCGGAAAACCGCGTTCTTGTAAAACCGGCTATCGTTCCTTCTGTTTTCATATTTGCGGCCAAGCGCACTGTTCCGATCGACAAAGCCCACCAGAATCGACCCTCCGGGCTTGAGCACGCGGTGCGCTTCGGCAAACGCTTGCTCCAGCGAATTCACGAAACAGATGGTGGTCACAAACAGGACATGGTCGAACTGTTCATCGGGGAAGGGTAGCTCCTCTGCGATTCCTTCGACCACGTCGATGTTTCTGCTTCGAGCGATTTCCCGCATCGCCTGCGACGGTTCAACCCCAACCTTGATCCCAAGGGGCGCTGCAAAACGGCCGGTACCCACGCCGACCTCTATGCCCTCCGCGTTTTCAGGCAACAATCTTTTTATTGCCTCAAGCTCGGACGCATACACAAATGGATGGGCGTCGTACCATTGGTCGTATTCACCTGCATGTTTTTCAAATGCTT
This sequence comes from Pontiella sp., assembly GCA_050297095.1. Lineage (GTDB taxonomy): Bacteria > Verrucomicrobiota > Kiritimatiellia > Kiritimatiellales > Pontiellaceae > Pontiella. The sequence continues at coordinate 3,441 of JBNKSB010000005.1, forward strand.
CGACTTTGGCCACAAGACCATTTCCTTCCAGCTGCACTACCGCACATTTCGGGATGGAAGTCCTATTCTCTTCCGCCGGGTTTCGTTCGCCATTTCTTGCCTTCCAACCATCCGTTGCTGGCATCATCGATTCTGTCGAACCGTGGGACGTAGGGCTTCAGGTCGATCAGGGGGGTTCCATCGAGCACATCGATGCCGCTCACATCGAGAGTGTTGCCGCGGCAGCGATCGAGCTTAACGATTGAAAGCCCGATGCCGTTGGGTCGGCATGGATGCCGGGTGGCAAACACACCATGCGGCGTGTCGTCCAGAAACGGAGGTCGGATCAACTGCATATCGCCCGCTCGGTCAAAAAGATAAAGCAGGATAAGGTGCGAGAAGGCATCAACGTCCTTCAGTCCCGCCTCGTATTCAGGTAAGATCTCGATGCGTCCGCTGGCCGAGGGTGCAGCCATGCCTTGGATCGGGCATTCCTCCTTGGACTTGAAGGGAGAATGGATGATGCCAATCGGTTCGATCTGGTGTGCCATATGCTTCCTCTCCAAGCAGAACGGTTAATAGGCTGCTTTGTATGAATCAAGTCTTCTCCAGATGCTTTAACGCCTCCTCGAGATTGCTGCATGTAATAACAGGAATGTCATGGTCATAATGGAAGTTCGACATCACGGTAAGGCCGAAATCGTGAAGTGGGTTGGGCACGATTCTTATGATTTTGCGGACGCCCTTTTTGTTGCACAGATCCATGATGCTGCGAAAATGCGGTCTTGCGGAGTGCGCAAATTCATTGAGTGCA
>JBNKSB010000006.1:0-12003 GCA_050297095.1 Pontiella sp.
GTCCCAGCGATGATGTTCCCATGGTCCCTCCTAAAATGACTACATTTGTAGTTTTGAATACTACGAATGTAGTCTTGTAGCAATGATCTATTCAGGAAAATTTGAAAGCGAACCATGTCCATTTGGACTTGATGGGATTGACCACGAATCCTGCGGTGCTACACCGGAAACCCATCATATCGAAAACGCCTTCTAGCTCGCCCCGGCCGATATGCTTTGGAGGTAGTGCGAAAAAAAGCGCGCTCCCGGGAGCAGGGTCGCGCGCTGAAGCATCCGGTCCAATCGGATCGCTATTCGTGCGAGTGTTCCTTTTCGCCAAAGTAGAGATGCTCGAACGTATGGATAAGTTCCTTCAGTTTTTCCACGTTGGAAAGGTCGGTGGTCTGCTTTGACTTCATGGAATAGATCATGATCTTGTGCAGGGTCTGCAACTTTTCAGGGTACTGGTCGACATCGGGTTTGATGCGCTGGGCCATGAAATAGTAGGTGACGATGTCCGTCAGTTCATCGGCATGCTTATCCTTGTTCATGATCCAGCGAACGGTCTGGTTTTCGTTCTCGTTTGCTGCGATCTGTTTCATGGCCTTTTCGATGGTGCTGACATGTTCCTCCATCATGTGGATGCGCATCTGGTCGTCATAGATGCCGCAGGGAACCTGGCAGTGCGCCCGGGCGGTTGTGGCCATAGTTACTAATAGGACCGTTGCAGTCAGGTATGTGGCTAGTTTTTTCATGGATGTACTCCTTCCGTTTGGGGTTATCTTTCAAGTGTGTTGAAAATGCGGTCGCCGGCGTCGCCGAGGCCGGGAACGATGTAGGCATTTTCGTTTAGGTGCGAATCGACGGCACAGCAGTAGATTTCAATGTCGGGATGCGTCGTGGAAACTCTTTCGATCCCCTCCGGCGCCGCAATGATGCAAAGCAGCGAAATTTTTTCGACGCCCCATTTCTTGACGATGGAAATGGCTTCGCTTGCCGAGCCTCCAGTAGCCAGCATGGGGTCGAGCACAAAGGCGATGGGCGGCGGCGAGTCGGAAAACTTGCGGTAGTATTCCACGGGTTGGTGCGTCGCCTCGTCGCGGTAGAAGCCGAGGTGCCAAACCTCGGCTTGCGGAACCAAGTCCTGGATAGCGTCGCACATGCCGAGACCGGCGCGAAGAATAGGAACGAGACCAAGACGGCAACCGAGTTCGTTACTTTTCATTTTGGCCAACGGGGTTTCTATTTCCCTGTCTTTAAGGGGGAGGTTGGCTGTGGCTTCGCAACCGAGCAGGAGGCTGAGCCGCCGGACTTGGTCGCGAAAGAAGCAGGATGGGGTGGTTTTATCTCTCAGAATCGCTAGGTGATGGCTAACCAGCGGATGCTTGAGTTCGACAATCCTGCCCATGGCCGTCCCTTCCTACTTTGCGTATTCAACACACCGTGTTTCGCGAATGACCGTGACGCGTACCGTTCCGGGAATCTTGACGGTCTTGCCAATCTCCTTGGCAATGTTCTTGGCCAGCAACGATGCGCCATGGTCGTTGAACTTGGTCGGTTCCACCATGATGCGTACCTCGCGGCCGGCCTGCACCGCATAGCTGCTTTTTACGCCGGCATACTGGTTGGCAATCCTCTCGATCTGTTCAAGCCGCTCGAGGTAAAGGTCGGTGGTTTCGGCGCGGGCTCCGGGTCTGGCGGCGGTAATGGCGTCGGCGGCATCGCATAGAACCGCATATACGCTTTCGCGCTCCATGTCCTCGTGGTGAGAGCCGACGGAATTCCAAACCACTCGATCCTCTCCGTATTTGCGTAGCAGGTTGGCCCCAATGACGGCGTGCCCTCCTTCTGCTTCATGATCGAGTGCCTTGCCAATGTCATGGAAGATTCCGACGCGCTTGGCAATTTTTGGATCGAGGCCCAACTCGCCGGCCATGAGGGCCATGATGTGGGCAGCTTCCACGGAGTGATCGAGTACGTTTTGCTTGTAGCTGGTCCGGAACTTGAGTTTACCTAGAACCTGAACCAGCTCGGGGGCGACTCCGGTAAGACCCAATCCAAACAAGGCATCCTCGCCGGCCTGACGGACGGTTTCGTCGATTTCCTTCCGGACCGCGGCCACGGTTTCCTCGATGCGGGCAGGATGGATACGGCCATCCTCGATCAAGCGGTTGAGCGCCACGCGGGCCACTTCGCGACGGATGGGATCATAGCTGGACAGCACGACCACTTCGGGGGTTTCGTCGATGAGCACGTTTACACCGGTTTCGGCTTCAAATGATTTTATGTTGCGGCCTTCGCGACCAATGATACGGCCCTTGATGTCGTCGCTTTCGAGGGGAACGGAGCTGGTGGTCAGGTCGGAAACGATTTCCCCTGCATAACGCTGGATGGCTCCTGCAATGATTTCGCGGGCCTTTTTTCTGGCCTCTTCCTTTGCATCTTTCTGGACATGACGGACAAGGGCATTGGCTTCACCCTGCAGTTCATCCTCCATGCGCTTCATGATCGTTTTACGGGCTTCGTCCTTGGAAAGATGGGCGGCCTCTTCGACCCTGCGGGTCTCTTCCTCAATGAGTTTTTCCAGATTGCGTTGCTTGTCGTGCAGTTGTGCCTTCTGGTCGCCAATCTCGGTCATGCGTCCGGACAGCTCCAATTCCTTGGTGTTGAGCATTTCGAGTTTGCGCGATAGGTTTTTTTCCCTTTCGACAACTCGTTTTTCGAGGTCCAGGATTTCCTTGCGCTGGGTGGTGTTGTCCTTTTCCGTCTTTTCCCGCACCCGGAGAACAGCGTCTTTGGCTTGGATTTTGGCTTCTCGCCGGATGGCATCGGCGTCCTTTTTGGCTTCTCCCAGAATGGACTTGGCTTGCTTACTTGCGGCTATTGCATTGGTCTTTGTCAGATAGGCATGGAAAAAGAATCCAAGCACAAGGAAACCAATACTCAGCAACAGGTTTTGTCCTGCATATATCTCTTCCACGGCAACCTCCTGTTTCATGTTAGGCCGCGCCCCGCGGAAACCCGATGCAATCAAACGGCACCATATGGGCGGCACAACCCCCTTATAGTTCAATGACGTAGCCTACACTGTGACAAAGGAGTTTGTCTAATGTTCGTTTTGTGCTTTAATAATTTCCCGCTCGGTAATCACATAGTCGACGGGAATGTCGTGCGTGGTGTGTGGAATCCGAGGCAAAACCTGGAAATCAAAGGCCACCGCCACGGCGACGCCGGGAAAATCAGCCAGCAGGCGGTCATAGTATCCTCCACCACGTCCGAGCCGGTTTCCGTCGGCATCGAATGCGACACCGGGCACCACCATCAAGTCAATGGGGTTCATCGCAAATGCTGGCATTTGTTCGGGTTCCTGGATTCCATAGTTTCCCGTCCGGAACGTGGTTTGTTCCGTAATTTCCGCCCATTCATAAATGTTGAGATCGGCGTTGAATACTGGAATACAGGTGCGCTTGCCCTGTGCCCAGCACGTGGGGAACAGACGGTCCAAAGCGACCTCTCCGGAAATGGCTTTGTAGAGCGCGACGGTTCGGGCGATTTGGAAGGCCTCAAACGCTTGCATCCGTTCTGCGATCTGTGCGCTGGCATTCGCGGTCCAGTGCGGATCCAGTGCCCGGCGTTTTTGTGCAATCCTATTCCTGAGTTCGGACTTGGTTTTCACTTTTTCTTCCTCAGTGAATTCCAATATTCGATACGTTTGCGGATGGTCGCTTCATAACCCTGGTCGGTCGGGTTGTAGTAGGTCTTGTCGGTCGGGACATATTCCTGATCGACAAAATGATCCGCGCCGTTGTGGGCATACTGGTATTTAACCGCGCCCTTGTCGGGCTTTGGTCCGCTTTGCAGATGTTTCGGGACGGGTAGCGTTCGTCCGTTTTCGACGTCGTCCAATGCGGTATCGACTGCCAGATAGGCAGCGTTGCTCTTGGGAGCGCATGCCAGATAGGTTGTGGCCTGCGAAAGCGTAATGCGCGCCTCCGGCATACCGATGAATTCCACCGCCTGCATTGCTGAAACCGCTACGGTTATTCCCCGCGGGTCCGCGTTTCCGATATCTTCCGACGCAAGAATGATTAGGCGGCGGGCGATGAAGCGGGGATCCTCACCGGCATACAACATCTTGGCAAGCCAGTAGACGGCGGCATTTGGATCGGAACCCCTTACGCTTTTGATGAAAGCGGAAATGGTATCGTAGTGCTCGTCCTCGTCGTGGTCGTAGGCCACGGCCTTTTTCTGTACCGATTCCTCGATCTCGTGGCGGGTGAGGTGGACGAGGCCATCTTGGCCAGCCGGCGTAGTGAGCGCAGCGATTTCCAGTGCATTCAGTGCCCGCCGCGCATCGCCTTCGCAGACGGCGGCCAGATGCTTCAACCCGTCATCGGTAGCGGAGACAAGGCTATTCAGACCAACCTGAGCCGTCAGGGCCCGTTGGAGAATCTGGGTAATTGCATCCTCGCTTAAAGGGTTCAGTTGGAATATTTGCGAGCGGGAGTTGAGCGGTGTGTTGATGAAAAAGAACGGATTGTGGGTGGTCGCTCCGATCAGAATGATGTTTCCATTTTCGACATGGGGGAGCAGCACGTCTTGCTGTGATTTGTTGAAACGGTGGATTTCGTCGATGAACAGGATGGTATCCTGTCCATTCATTTTCTTCCAATGCGATGCTCCTTCCAGAATCTTGCGGAGGATGGAAACGTTGGCCAGCACTCCGCTTGCACGCTCGAACCGCCGGTTGGTCGTCTTGGCGATTACTTCGGCCAGCGTGGTTTTTCCGCAACCTGGCGGTCCATAGAGAATGATACTTCCCAGTCGGTCAGCCTCAATGGCCCTGCGCAGTAATTTGCCTTCTCCTAGAATGTGTTCCTGCCCGACGATATCCGCCAGCTTTCGAGGTCGCATGCGCGCCGCGAGCGGTGCCGTACCGGCACCCGCCGTGGATTTCGGAGTTTCGGGTTGTTCATTGAAGAGATCCATGATTGGAAAGATAGCGGGCTTGGGGGGCAAAGAGAACCGCGAATTCAACGAATCCTTCCATTAAGGGGAGGGATTGTCGGTGAAACGGTAAAAAATGAAGCATGGAAAGGAAGCCCCGCGTTGGCCGTCGAGGAGGCAGGCCTCTATCACCGAAGCAATAGATGTGGGCGCGAATCAAACCGGGTTCCGGAACCCTCACTTGTTCAAGGGCGTGCGGTCACCGATCCGAAGCATTTGCTCCCTTTGGAGTATCATTGGGTAAGAGGAAGTGCCTCAAAGTCGCGTACCACGCAGAGCATCGTCCCTTTCCTAAGCTTCAATATACGTATAGCATTTGAGGGTTCGGAGTGCGATGAAAAAATGGGTTTTGCTGCCATTTCTTTAGGTTGGAAATTGCTATTTGGCTTCTGTGAGACTACCTTAATGTCATGGGGTTTTTGAAACAAATCATTCACAACAAGGAACATGCCGGTCTTCAGTTCTTCAAGTACATGGTATGCGGTGGTTTGGCGTTTTCGGTCGACTATCTGATTTTCAATTTTTCGGCGATCCGTTTGTTTCCCGCGTTAGCGCCCGATGATTTCATTGCCCGGATTCTCGGCCTTTCACTGGAGCCAATCTCGGAATCGTTGCGGTTGCGGAACTACTGGATTTGCATGTCGATGGGCTTTGTCTGTTCCAATGTGGTGGCCTACGTGACCAACGTGCTATTTGTTTTCAAAGGAGGAAAACACAAGATCCACCAAGAAGTGGCCTTGTTTTTCGGTGTTTCGTTGGTGGCATTCCTCTTAAGCACTGTGACCGGAGATGTGCTCATCCGCTTTTTCGAGGCTCAGACCAGCTTATCGAAGGTGGTGGCCATTGTTTTCGCGGTGCTGATCAACTACAGCGGCAGGAAGTTTTTTATCTTTCACGGCTAGCATCGGATGTCTTTTGGTAGACGCGTACATAATCGATTTCGTAGCGTGTTGGGAATTTGGCCTGCGAAGGATCTCCACCATTTCTTCCCCCGATCGCTAGATTGAGCAATAGGTATTGAGGTTGCTGAAACGGATGTTTGGGGGCCCATCGATCGCTCGGGTTAACTGCGAGGGCAAGGTCGATGGTATTGAGCAGGATGTCGTCGATATAGAGTCTGATGTAGTGCTCGTCCCAGTCCATGCGCCACAGGTGGAACTTTTCGTCAAAGTCCGGATCATTAAATGATGCGATCGGTTTTTTGACGGTGTCTCATTTAGGCTCGTGATACCGGTCTGTCCCCCAGCAGGCGTTGGCCAGAATGCTGCTGTCGTAGAATTCCATCAGGTCGATTTCCCCGTTGTGCGGCCAATCGCCAAGCTCTCCAAGGAACCAGATGGCCGGCCAAAGCCCCTCCTCGGCCCGGATGCGCGCCTTGATTTCGAAGCGGCCGTATTGCCAGCTATGAAGCTCTCGGGTGGTCAAGCAGGCAGAGGTGTATTCGATCGTTCTTCGACTCTTCCGCCAGTCATTGCTTTCCGGAATGTAGCGTGGATTTTTCCTGTGTGCCCGCCGGCCTTCGATCACGAGCAGTCCGTTTTCGCAGTAGGCGTTTTCGGGTTGGTACCACTGTAATTCCTCATTGCGCACAAAGCCGTGTTCATAGTTCCAGTTTTCCGGGTTCGGTGGCCCGGATTTTTCAAACTCATCGGCCCAAACCAACCGATAGTCCTCCATGGATTTGCCTTCGGAAAAGCCAATTACAGACGAACACATGCCAACAAACAACAAGGCGTATTTTAGATGGCTTTTCATGTGGATTAATCAACTGTTTTCAAGTTGTTCGACGGCAAGGAATATGTGTTGTGCGCACGTTTGCTTGTCGATGCACCCCCATGATTCAAACTGCAAGGCATCCATTCTTAGGAAGCTGAAGGTGCCGTTGGATGCGCCTAGTGTTGCCGGGGAGTTGAGGACGATGCCATCAAGATTTTTCCCTCGCAGCTTGCGGCGGGCCTTTTCCTCTCCATCGTTGGTTTGAAGCGCAAAGCCGATAGCAATCTGTTCCGGTTGCTTGCGTGCGCAGAGCGTTTTTGCGATATCCGGAGTGGGGCGCAAGTGCAGAACGAGGTCGTCTGCGGATTTGGACATTTTTTCAGAATGTTTTTCCGCCGGAGCATAATCCGCAACGGCAGCGGCGAAGATGATAACCGATGCGGAAGAAAACTGCGCGGAACCCGCTTCCAGCATTTGTTCCGCGCTGGTGATCCGATGGATGTTTCCGTTCGCTCCGAGTTGTGGGATGTTGGCCGGGGAAACGGGACCACTGATGAACTCTACAAAGTAGCCGCGCCGGATGGCCTCTTCCGCAATGGCCTTGCCCATCAGTCCGCTGCTGGCATTGCCAATGAAGCGCACGGGGTCAAGGTATTCATGTGTGGGGCCTGAAAGAATGAGCGCCGTTTTATTCATGACCAGGTTGTGGGTGAGGGAGACCTATACCGCTAGAGCACGGAGTTGAGGATAATCTGGGCAATGACGGTCGGTGTACTCATGCGACCATAGCCATAGGTTCCGCACGCAAGACGGCCCTTTTCGGGGCCCACTTGGTGCCAACCGAATTCCAGCAGTTTTCGGGTGTTTTCCCGGACAGGAAGCTGATCCCACATCTGGACATTCATGGCGGGGCAGTAGATCCGTTTGCAGTCGGATTTCAGGGAGAGCGCACTGCAGCAGACGATGTCGTCGCCGAACCCGTTCGCCAGCTTGGCAATGGTGTCTGCCGTGGCTGGGATGATGGCGTATGCATCCGCTTCCGTGGCAGGGTAGAGGTGGGGGTAGATCACATCGTGTCCGCCGGCAATATTGTCGGGGAAGATGGATGTAATCACCTTTTGCTGAGTCAATGCCGCAAAGGTGAGCGGCGATACAAACTTCGTTGCAGCTTCCGTCATGACCACCCGCACGTTACAGTTTGCTTTTACAAGCTGGCTGACCACTTCCGCTGTCTTATAGGCGGCAATACCGCCTGTCACGCCAATGAGGACCTTGGGTTTCATGGTATCGCTTTGCTCCGGTTAATGGGTTTTTGTTATCGGTTGTCAGGGGGATCCAGCAACCTATAACAACTAACTGATAACCTCCCCCTAGACTTCCATGATGTCTTTTTCCTTGGCCGCGAGCATGGCATCCATTTTTTTGATGTGCTCATCTGTGCTCTTTTGGATATCGTTCAATGCGGAGTCGCGTTGGTCTTCGGTGATGTCGCCGTCCTTCTGCAGTGACTTGATCTGGTCGTTGGCATCCCGTCGAATGTTTCGAACGGAAACGCGCTGCTCCTCCGTTACGCGACCGGCCATCTTGACCATGTCCTTGCGGCGTTCTTCGGAAAGTTCAGGAATCGGAACCCGGATCAGGCGCCCATCGTTCATCGGGGTGATACCAATATTGGCTGCCACAATGGCCTTTTCGATCAAGCCCAGAGACGAGGGGTCAAATGGGTTTATCACAATCAAACGGGGTTCCGGCGTGGAAATATTGGCAATGTCGCGCAGACGGGTGGGGGTGCCGTAGTAGTCCACGGTTATGGTATCCACCAAGGCGGGATTGGCTTTTCCGGTGCGCAGGCCAGAGAGCTCCTGTTGAAGAAACTGCACGGCTTTATCCATCTTGTCTTCGGTTTCGAGCATTACGTCGTCGATCATTTGTTCTCTCTCCTGCTGAGTTAAGCGTGGGTGACCAAGGTTCCGGAGTCATTGCCGGTGAACACTTCAACCATCCCGTTTTCCTTGAAAAAATTGAATACTACAATAGGAATGTCGTTTTCCATACACAACGAAAAAGCGGCGGCATCCATGATCTTGAGTTGCTTGGCGAGCGCGTCCTGATAGGTGATTGTCTCAAAGCGGGTCGCAGTTGGGTCCTTGACCGGATCGGCGGTATAGATGCCATCGACCTTGGTGGCCTTCATCAGGACATCGGCTTCGATTTCCGAAGCGCGCAAGGCTGCGGCGCTATCGGTCGTGAAATAGGGGTTGCCGGTTCCGGCGCCAAAGATCACCACACGCCCTTTTTCAAGGTGACGGATCGCCTTGCGGCGAATAAAAGGTTCAGCTACAGCCGGCATCGAGATGGCTGTCATGACCCGCGTGGGTATCCCCGCGCCTTCCAGTGCATTCTGAATGGCCAGTGAGTTGATGACCGTTGCCAACATGCCCATGTAGTCACCGGTGGTGCGATCCGTGCCTTTGTCGGCGCCGGCCAGTCCACGGAAAATATTCCCGCCGCCCACCACGACGGCAATTTCTGCGCCCTTATCGAGCATCTGCTTGAATTCATCGGCAATCTTGGACAGCAACGCCGGGGCGTGGTTGAGCCCTTTTTCCTTGTCTTGCAGGGCTTCTCCACTGATCTTCAACAGAATACGTTTATACTTCATAAATTCCTTTCATGTGAACGCGCCAAAAGACTAGAACATGTTCCAAGGAGTGTAAATTTCCAATCGTCGGAATCTACGTTGATGCATAAGGGCTTAAAGCGGTTTTGTTGTTTGACGAGCGTGTTGCTTATTGTAACGCTGGTCGTGGTTGTGCTCTGGGTCATGCAGCAGAGAAGGACGTCGCACTTGCCTCGGGTTCGTGCGATATGGGTGACGCGTTTTGACTACGCAGTTCCGTCCGATGTCAGCCACATCATTTCCAACGTTGTTGCCGCAGGCTTTACCGATGTGTTTTTCCAGGTGAGAGGAAACGGGACCGTATTCTACAACAGCCATGTCGAGCCATGGGCCTTTGAACTTTCCGGAACGGATGTGTCGCAACTGGGTACTGATCCCGGATGGGATCCGTTGCAATGTGCCATCGATGAAGCCGCAGGAACTGGGTTGCGGGTCCACGCGTACATCAACGTGCTTCCAGGGTGGAAGGGGTTGGAGGCCCCGCCGGCTTCGGCGGGGCAGTTGTGGACGGCTCATCCCGAGTGGTTCATGGTTGATTCCCTCGGTTGCAAGATGCTGCCGACCAGTGGATGGTATGCCTTCGTCAACCCAGTGCGACCCGACGTCCGGAAGCATTTGCGCAATATTGCGAGGGAACTATGCCAATATGATATCGCCGGCATACATCTAGACTACATTCGCTATCCATACGATTACCGCATCGTTGCCCCTCAGCGCTATCCGGATACCCCGCAAGAGGAAATTATGCGGCACTCGCAGTTTTCCTATGATCCGGTTTCTCTGGGCGAATTGTCGGAAATGTATGGCGAGGACGTTACCCAAAAAGAGATCGCCCGGTTTCGCAGGGATTCGATCACCCGTGTAGTGCAGGAAATTTCCTGTGTCATGCGGGACGAGCGTCCAACCAACTGTCTTTTGACTGCCAGTGTTATGGGGAGTCCCTCGGATGGAAAACGCTACGCTTATCAGGATTCGGGTAGATGGATTCGTCAGGGATTTGTGGATTGGGCTGTCCAGATGAATTACGGAACGAAGTCGTTCATTCGTTATCTGAAAGACATCAAACGGGCCGGAGGGAGGGGCGGGTTCCGTTCGTCGGTGGTGGTCGGTATCAACTGCAAGAACGATGTCGACGATCTTTTGGCGCAAGTCGATGCCGTCGATCAATCGGGATGTCGAGGAATTGCCTTGTTCTCTTACAGTTTCCTGTTCGACCAGCAGCATCAAGTCACAAAAAAAGGCCGAATCCTGATTGCCAGAATTCAGCCCGTTGCCAGCCCGGAGGATTAGGAAAGATCCGGAAGTGAAATATCTTCCGGGGCTTCTGCTGGTTCTTCGGTTTCCGTGGCGCTCGGGTTTTCTTCCACGGCCTTCTTGCTACGTTCTGCCAGCTGTTTCACCTTTTCCATCGCACGCTTGAGTTCCGTCTCGTAGCTTGCCTGCTTGAGTCGAGTGGCGCACATGTTGCAAGCATTGGCGTATGAAAGCCACGCTTGCAGGTTTTGCGGAGCCAGTTCGGTAGCGGTCTTTAGCGAGGCCGCGCCATCTTCAAATTCCTTCATCAGCAATTGGCTGTTACCCAGACCAATCCATGCCCCCGGAACGCTGTTGTTGTTTTGGAGCAGAAGAGCAAAGATCGCTTTGGCCTCCCTGGGCCGGTTAAGCGCAAGATACACCTTGCCAGAGCCAATCAGTTCTGCGGGATTGCCTGTATGGCATGCCCCGGTCTTTTTCGCATATTCGGACCGTGCTTTTTCCAGTTGGGCCAATCCCGATGCTTGCGCTTCGTGATTGTTCAGGATGTCGCTGAATTCATCCTTGTTGAGCAGAAGAATAGCGGTGGTTCCATCAAAATAGGCCAGCCGCCATATCCCCTTTGATAGCAAGGTTACGATTCCCTGGGCCGCTGAGGGATGGAGCGTATTGATGATAAAGGCTTCGGGGCGATAGGTGTCGTAGATGTGGTCATACGCTTTTTTATTGCCAAGCAGCATGGCGTCGAGATTGGTGAGCAGCTCTTTGTCATAACGTCCCGGACGATAGTCGATGAAGATTTTCCGGTCGTAGTTGAAGGCCAGATAGCCGCCATCGGCCGCCAGGTTGATGACGGTTTCCGGGAAAGCGGAATCGCCAATGATGGCGTCGGCGCCGCTAGGATACAGCTCTTCCTGGATTCCCAATCCAAAGTTCGATGCACTGCCTGTCTTGACATAGGCGCAGTTGTTGACAATCGGGACCAGGGAGCAGATGAACAACAGGGCGAGCACTGTACCAGTGACCGGCATCACGAGTTTTGCCTGCTTTCCGAGCATGCTTTCCAGCGAAGTTTGAATGTATTCACTGATTGATGTAAGGCTAAGCACAATGAACGGGAAAGCCATTACCACAAAGAGAGGGGCCATTTTCGGGGAGGTCCAAACCAAGAACGCACTATAGATAGCTAAGGTGGTCAGCGTAACCGGCAGTTTTTTCTTGAGGGTGATCAAGCCGCCCGCGCCAAGGAGCATCGTGAAAAGAATGAGGGGTTTCATCGCCGGAATTTGGAAATAGTCGAGGAACAGGGAGGACCAGTAGGATGGTGCCCCGTTCTGGATCCATCCCGGCGGCCAGCCAGTCCAGGG
>JBNKSB010000007.1:0-4877 GCA_050297095.1 Pontiella sp.
CGGCGTCGCCAAGGACCAGGTCAACATCCTGCCCGGCTGGGTCGAGCCATCCGACATGCGCGAAATCAAGCGCATCGCTGCCGAAATGGCCGCCAAGATCGTGATGTATCCCGACACCTCCGACGTGGTTGACACGCCGCAGACCGGTGAATTCAAGATGTATCCCGATGGCGGTGCGACCGTGGAAGATATTGCTTCTTCCGGCGACAGCATCAAGACACTGGCGCTTGGTGCCTGGGCTTCGACCGATGCCGCCAAGCTGCTCGACAGCAAGTTCAAGGTGCCCTTCGAAGTGCTCGACATTCCTGTCGGCCTCTCCGCAACCGATCGCTTTATTGAAGCGCTCAGCAATGCGGCCAAAGTTCCGGTTCCAGCATCGTTTGTGGCCGAACGCGGCCGCCTGGTGGATGTGGTCTCCGATATGTCGCAGTATCTCTACGGCAAAAAGGTGGCGCTCTTCGGCGATCCCGACCAGCTCATCCCGCTGACCGAGTTCCTGCTCGACTTGGACATGATCCCAACGCATATCGTTTCCGGCACCCCTGGCAAAAAGTTCACCGAAAAAATCAAGGAACTTTGCGCCGAGAAGGCCCCGAACGTGAACGTGATGAACGGTGCGCAGGCTGATATCTTCCAGTTGCATCAGTGGATCAAGAACGAGCCGGTCGATTTGCTCATCGGCAACACCTACGGCAAATACATTGCCCGCGATGAGGATATCCCGTTCGTTCGCTACGGCTTCCCGATCGTCGACCGCATCGGCCACAGCTACTTCCCGACCGTGGGCTATACCGGAGGTATCCGCCTGCTCGAGAAAATGCTCGGAGCCATCATGGACAAGATCGATGCCGACGCCGACGAAACCAAAGTCGAGCTCGTCATGTAAAAAACAGACCCTCGCGGAGACGCAGAGGACGCGGAGCAAAGACAAATAAACACACCTCTGCGATCTCAGCGGCTCTGCGAGGAATAATCCTATAATCCTTTGGAACCGGAGTGCGGGAAATAGGGCATTGCCTCATGACAGAAATCTCTCTCCTCCTCTGTTTGCACGCCCGCGCTCCGGTCCCATTTTTTTGTGGAGGGATAGCGTCCTCGCTGTCAGTGGACGACGGGGGCGTCGTCCTCTAGGAAAACAGCAACACCACGTATGAAAACAATAAATTAGGAGCCAACCATGACCGCATCATCCGGCACCGACTACACCGCCTTCATGAACGAAGGCGATAAATACCTAAAAACCGCCCGAGGCGGCGTTAATCGCCCAACCGTCTTCACCTCCGAAATCCTCTACAACATCATTGGCCTCGCCATCGAAAAACACGTCATGGGCGCCCTCATGGCGAAGGGAAAACTGGCCGACAACCACACCTTCACCGATCTCATCGATGCAGCAAACCAGGTTGGAGGAATCGATGATTCCATCGCCGTCCAGCTGCGCAAGTTCGAATCCTACCAAAACATCTGCCCCGTCTTCGCCGGCTATCACCGCACCGAGCCGCCGGCCGAAGCCATCCCGGAAATGATCGCCACGGCCGAAGCCGTCCAGGCCTGGGCCGAACGCATGATCGTCTCGTAGAAAAACAGGACACGGCATTTTTTCGAGTCCTTTGAGTTTTCGTTTTAAATTATCAGGAGAAGTTATGAACAACGACTATATGCCCAGTGCCTGCAGTAGCGGAAGTTGCTCATCCTGCAGTAGCTGTGGACCGATGGAAACAAATGACACCGGCGTCAAGGAGCTCGGCAGAATTACGGCGATTCTGACCGATCTTGGACTCGAAGTCACCTACGCCTATGACGATCTGGTCTTTGTCCAGCACAGTGCCTTTCTGCTGCAATTCACCGAAGAACCGAAGGTATTGAAGCTTTTCACCAACACAGAATGCGACCCCAAAGAAGCAAACGATGTTGCCTGCAATATGGTGTTTGCCTTTCACGAAGTCGGATTCATCGCCGATCCGTCAGGCCAGTTCACAATCACACAAAACGATGACAATACGCTTAACCTTACATTTACTTAGAACGGTCTCGGCCTGCCGGGTGGCGGTGGGGCTTCGGATTCGCTGAGGTAGCCATCGCCGTTTTTGTCGAGGATATCGAACTGATCCGGTGGGCCGTCGAATTCGCCGCGGGAAACCTTGCCGTCGCCGTTGCGGTCGAGGTGGCCGACAAAGCCGCCGCCGCGCAACGCCCTCTTCTGCTTTTCAACTTTTGGACCGTTGGTGCGGGCTTCGGCAGTTCCGCCGCGGACAAGGCGGACCATGTTGTTGATCCGCTGCGCGTCGCCCTGCGGGCCGTGGCCTTTCGGCAACTGCGATTCGTCGCCGGATTTGGGATCGCTACGCTGCGCGCCCGCGCCGTGGACATCCATCCAACGGTTGTGCATGAATCCGAGCGCGCGACCAAAGGCGACGTATACCGCCCGGCTACCCTCTCCTGAGCTTGTCGAAGGGCCGCCGCGCGGAGTGACATGCGTGGTGCTGCTCCAGTAATGGCCGTAATCCTTCTGGCCATCTTCGTTGATGATCGGGGTGCATTCGAAAACCGGATCGATGGCGGCGGAGTGCGTGGCGTCGGGCGAGCGGGAATAATCGACGATGCTTTGCAGCTCCTTGGCGTTGGGCAACCGCCAGTCGTCGTGTCCGGCAAACTTCATGTTTTCGGCATAGTCCAACGCGGATGGCCAATCCATCCCCTTGCCGCTGTCGGCCTGCATCCAGGTTAAACCCGTGGCTTCGTCAGTGATCGTGCCGTCGCCGTTGTCGGCAAAGTTGTTTTTGCCGTAGTCCGGATTGTCGCGGACATAGATGGCATAGAAGGTCTTCGGGCCGCGGCCCGGCATATCGCCGGTAGGATATCCCTTGATGCGCCCATCGGCAAAATTGACGCCAAACATGGCCTGCTGGCCATGCATCACCTTGCCAACGTAGATCGTCGAGGTAGCCCATTGCGAATCAATGATACGGTCGCCATCTTCTTCCTTGCCGTAGGAGAACTTGAAAACGTCCGTGTCGATGAACGGAGTCCCTCCCCGATCGCCTTGCGGATCCACATCCATTCCGGAAAAATCGATCAGGGAATAGAGCTCCTTGATGGTCGGCAACCGCCAGTCGTCATACCCGCCCGTCCGGCATTTCTTCAGGTCTGCCACGATTTCGTTGTACGTTTTCTTTTTCCCGGGATCGGCCTGCCACATCAGGCCGGTATTGAGATCGGTAACGGTGCCGTCGCCGTTATCGCGGTACGACGGCTGGAGGCCGTTGTACTCCGCATCCTGCCCATAAAAACTAGGCTTGCCCGCCGTAGCCGTGGCGGAGGCGGGATATTCGATTTCCATCCGGTCGTCGTAGCAACGAACCTGCCCTGTATCGACCACCGGATAACTGACGTTGCTCCCAAATGCGGCGCAGGCCGCCAGCCCCATCATTCCGCCCATTATCATCGTTTTCATCCGCATCTCCTTTTTCCCAGGTTCGGCAGCAACATAGCATCCCGAACCTTAAGGAAAGATGAACTTTGGGACTATTTACGGAATTGTCCGGCCCTACCGGTAGGGCGCGATCGCCGAGCGCGCCTCACGCACACCAAGTCCGATTTTTCCGTGCGGTGCAGGTTCCGGAGCGGATCTATTCGGAGTGGTCGTTTTCTTCAAATGCGGAGGCGACTTTTTTCAGCAACCGGTTTAATGCATCCTGGTCCTTCGGAGATATTCCATCCGTCAGGGCATGCAGGGTTTCCACGTGGGCCTCCACCGCCTTGCTGATCAGTGCATGGCCTTTGTCGGTCAGGGAGACGTGACAGATGCGTTTATCATTCGGGCATTGTTTTCGGCGGACCAGCCCTTCTTCTTCCAGACGGTCGATGCGGTTGGTCATGGTGCCCGAAGTAACCATCGACGAATCCAGCAACTGGCCTGGCGAGAGCGTGTAGGGAGGTCCGGAGCGTAGCAATGTAGCCAACAGGTCGAAACTCGAACAGTTGAGATCAAAACGCCGGAAGGTCTCCTGTATGGCTTCCCGATAATAGGTGCCGATGCGGGTAATCCGCCCGGTAATGGCCATCGGGCTGACATCCAGGTCGGGCCGTTCCGCCGCCCATTGTTCCAAAATTCTATCTACGTGATCCACTGACATCGTTCCCTACACTCCCATTTCTTCCCATTTTGCGTTTCATGGAAAACCACCCTTCACCGCTTCACGTCCAGCTGGAAACAAATTTCAACCACCCGCTTCGCTCGAGAGCACAGAGCCACAGAGTCTTATGCTCTCCGTGCCTCCGTGTTCTCTGTGGTGAAATACCACGGTTGCAAAAACACAAGAGAGGTATCATTCCATATTTTATCTTGACGTCAAACTAATAGGTATTTATCTCTACATCAAGATAACTGCTGAGGAATTCCGAAATGACGAATTTTATAAACCTGTTTTTAACCATGCTGGCCCCCATGATCTGGGGATCGACCTATCTGGTGACCAGCGAATGGCTGCCACAGGGATATCCCATTACGATTGCCATGCTGCGCGCATTGCCGGCGGGCCTGCTTCTACTGGCGTTCCTGCGTCAATGGCCGAAAGGACGACAGCTGTTCCATGTGATTATCCTGGGCGCACTGAACTTTACCGTGTTCTGGATATGCCTGTTTGTTTCCGCCTACCGCTTGCCGGGCGGAGTGGCCGCCACCTTGGGCGCTGTCCAGCCGTTGATCGTTATCGGTCTCACCTACGCCCTGTTTAACGAGGACTTTACCATCCGGTTCTTTTTTCCGGCGCTTGCAGGAATTGTTGGCGTGGCGTTGCTTGTACTAAAATCAACGATCGCCCTCGACGGCATCGGCATCTTCGCGGCCCTGCTTGGCGCCGCCTCGATGGCCCTGG
>JBNKSB010000008.1:0-4007 GCA_050297095.1 Pontiella sp.
GGCCGGAAGTCATGGAAACCTATTACGGCGGAGCGGCCCTGCCCGACCACCCGGATTCACTTAACCTGCTTGGGCGTGGCTACCGCGAAGGACAGATGTCGCGCGACATGACCCTGTTCATCGACGACGACGGCACGGCCTACCACATCTACTCCTCCGAGTTCAACAGCACGACCCATATCGCCGAACTGACGGACGACTATCTCGACCACACCGGAAAATTCGCCCGCGCCTTCGTGGGCCGCTGGATGGAGGCGCCGACCATATTCAAGCATAACGGGAAATACCACTTCATCGCCTCCGGCTGCACCGGATGGAAGCCCAACGCCGCTCGCTATGCCGTCGCAACTTCGATCTTCGGCCCCTGGATGGAGCGCGACAATCCCTGCACGGGACACGACGACTACCGCACCTTCTGCGGACAGGGAACCTTTGTCCTTCCCGTTGCGGGAAATCCGGATGCCTTTATTTTCATGGCCGACCGTTGGTGCCCCGAAAACGCCATCAACGGCCGCTATCTCTGGTTGCCCATCGAATTCGACCGCCACCCCGACGGGTGCGAAACTGTCAAGGTCGCATGGCACAGCGAATGGGATCTCAGCGTCTTTGGCAATGAGGTGCCATCCGCCCGAAACACGGCAGACCGGATGATCGATCCCGTGACGTGATACACGCAGCAAGACCGTGAAAACAGAACCGGACATTCATGTGTGTAAATTAGGTAACTTAAAAAAGGATGGCCCCCCCCCGAAGAGACAGTCTAAAAAGCGACAATGAATTAAGTAGGGATGGCTTCCAAGGGTGGTCCTTGCAAGGTTGAGAGATGAGTGGAAAAAGAAAGAGGAGATAGTCATGAAGAATAAAATACATGTTCTATTGCTAGCTGGCTCGCTGCTGGCGGCCCAGTTCGCGCAAGGAGTAAGCATTACGGTGACAAATGCAGGGTTTGAGGCTTCGACTCAAAACATGTATGATGGCTTCGATAATGCCACCTATGACATTCCTGCATGGAAGGACGTTGATACCAATGTCGTTGGAACGGCTACCGACTCAGGGGTTCAAATTGGCACCCCCTGGTTTGGCGTTCATAGCGGTGTCGCAGCTTGCTTTTGCAAGAGTGAGGCGTCTGGAAACGATCCGGGCATGTATCAGATGACCGGTTATACGATTCAGGACGGCGATCTGTTTACCATTGGATTTTGGGCAAAGGCATGGACGGCCAATGCTGAATGGACGGCTACTTTGATCTTTGACGACGGTACTATTCAGGATATTGGTTCCTACACAACGCCTACGCTGAACAACGGGGGATCCTATGTCTATTATGAATCCGATCCGATTGCGGCGACGGCCGGATCGGTCGGCCATGCAGTCGGCATTCGTCTTGTGAATACGGGTGCAGATGGCTCCTTCGCGAACATTGATGACATTTCGATCAACACCTATCCGTTCTCGATCAGTGTTTCCCCTACGGAAACGTCGACCGAAACAAACCAGACCGTCGAAGCCACCATCGTTGACATCAACGAAACATTGGTTTCAGCGACGTTGTCTCTGGATGGCATGGCCGTCGCAACGAACAGCACGCCTTCCGGAACTACGAATACCGTTAGTTATGCGGCAACCGGACTCAGTATCGGCGTTCACACGGGGCAAGTAGTTGCTGTCGGTTCGACGGAATCGGTGACCAACACCTGGACCTTCCAGGTCGATGCCATTCCGCCGGAAGCCAACGGGATATTGTACAATATCAATTTTGCGGGGAATACAGGTAGTCACGTGGATCTGCCTGCTGGGATCATCCTTAACGCAGGAAGCGCAGGCTCCAACCTGTGGAACAATGTCATTGCTCCGACAGTAGATTCAGCGACTCCTTCCGAGCCCATTACCATCACAAATGCCACCGACGGTTCGAGCAGCATTGGTTTGAGCTGGTACGGAGTCACCCACGATTTCGCATCCAGCACCGCCGGGACGCCCCTTCTGCCCCTCAACCAGGGTTGGTATGGATCGGGCGGCACCGACACAAACCGAACCGTGGAGATCTCCGGCCTAGATATCAACGCCGTCTACGACATCTACTGCTACTTCACTTGGCGCTGGGACCAGGGTGCTGTAACCTACAACATCACGGAAGGCACCGGCGCGGTGACCAACCTGACACTGCAAGCCAATTGGTCAACCGCCAATCCCAGCCTAGGATACGACGGGTATGTCGAGGGCAGCAATTATGTCCACTTCGTGAATATCACTCCGAGTGAGGCAGGACAGATCGACATCAATGCGCTTAGTGCTAACGGTGGATTCAGTGGACTGCAGGTCGTAAAGAAAGTGAATGCGCCGGACTTTGCTCCAACCATCACCTCGGTTGCGGTTTCCGGCGGAAGCGTGACGATCTACTGGGATTCCGATACAATCGGCACCTACCGGATCGAGAGCAAAACGAGCCTGACTTCGCCCACTTGGAATCCGGTAGCCGGCGCAACCGGCCTGAATGGCGGGACGGGTAAGAGCACCAGCTTCTCGGTCAGCGGAGACCCGGCGGAATTCTTCCGCGTCTACGGCGAATAATCCAACCCAAACAATTTTTCCCGCCGCCGGATGGCCCGGCGGCGGGCGAAAAAAAATAAGGAGAAAGAAAATGAAGAAAGAAATTAAGAAGGGCGTCGTTTTGATGGCTCTGCTGGGAGTAGTACCGTTTGCGAGTGCTGCTTTGCTGATCACCAACGGGGACTTCGAAACGTATACTGCTGACCAGGCTGAACAGGAAGATATTACCGGTTGGTACGATTACAATAATGGCACGTCTTGGCAGAATCCATGGCAAGACACGCGTGATGCCGAAGTTCCCACGGACAGCCAATCGGGTTACTCCGGTCAAGGCGCAGCGGCGTTCTCGGGTATTTCAGCAAGCACCAACCAACTTGGTGTCGGACTAAATGGTTACCTTTACCAAAGCATAGGCACCGATGCTTCTGCTACCGCGTTTGATGTAACCTTCGATTGGGGTGACTTCGGGAATATCCAAGGCAGTCTGCGGGATCTCGGTCTCACTATCGCTGTCTACGAGTTCAACGGCACTGGCTCATTCGTTGCTGATAACAATACCGATGTTAATGGCGCGGACGGCGTAACCCTCCTGGACTCTTTCTCCGTCGTGTTGAATACAGCCGGCGCCCCCAGCAAGCTGACAATCGGTGAGAGCGGAACGCTTGATATTTCCAGCCAGAGCGGCGGAGAGCTGTTTCTCCGGATCAACAATTACGATGCTGGCGCGGACACACCTTGGCTCATGGTCGATAATGTCGCGATCTCCAATGTGATTCCTGAACCGGCCACGATCGGTCTGGTTGCTGTTTTCGGTGCAGGCGTATTGTTCGTCCGCCGCCGTTTGATGATGTAGTTCAACGTATAATCATCCAGTCCTGTCCAAAGGGTAGGATTAGATGTCTTTTCCGCATCCAGGGTTCCTGGGTGCGGTTTATTGGAACTCGCCGCATGTCATATTCGCTGGATTGCCCGTGTAAGGCGCTGAGTAGAGATAATGAAAATGACCATAAAGCAAACTAGTTTAATTGCAGCAGCGTCCATGTGCGCGGTCGTGTGTGCGCAGGCGGCGACCCTTACTTCGCAATCCGCCGCTCCGTCCGTAGGGTCCAACGACATTGCCCAATTGGTTTCCCCGGGTTCCGACACGGAAAACATTGGCGGAACCGGAATCACCTTTTCGGGCGACAACGACGCCTACACCTATGTAGCCAACGACCGAACCACCCAGGGCCAGCTCTTTACGACCGGCATGCAAGCCGGGGGCTACGTCCTGACAACGGTTTGGGTGCGGCAGGTGGGGTATACCAATTTTCTGGACAATGGAACGTTCGCCAACCTTGCCGACGGCTCTCAAATCACGCTGCGGATCGTGGATCCCGCGCTGGCCGGTACATCGAGTTTCGTTGTCCGTAGCGAAACCGCCACGGTCGCGGCAGGCAGTGGATTCAGCGGAGGC
This sequence comes from Pontiella sp., assembly GCA_050297095.1. Classification (GTDB taxonomy): domain Bacteria; phylum Verrucomicrobiota; class Kiritimatiellia; order Kiritimatiellales; family Pontiellaceae; genus Pontiella. The sequence goes on from JBNKSB010000008.1 coordinate 4,007, forward strand.
G
>JBNKSB010000009.1:0-7500 GCA_050297095.1 Pontiella sp.
AAGCGGAAAAGGCCTTTCCCGGGATTCTGTAAGACGGTGTTCCGGGCGGATTCCCGGAGAGCGTTTTTTTAGCAATGCGCGCGGTATTCCCCTGAAATAGGTGGCCGGAAATTTGACCGCATGGCGCCTCTATGTATTGAAACCGCTTCTTTCCGTTTTTTCTAGCGGTTCAAACGGAACGGGGTTCAACATAGAGGGTGGTATGATGGTATTGAAAAACGTTGGGCGGAGCCGGCTGACTGCATGCGGTCTGCTGTCGGCGGCATGGTTTGGTGTGGCCCTGATTTCCCAGGCGGCTCCGACGGGGCTGGATGAAAACGGACATCTGATGGCGGTGGAAAGCGACGCGGATAACGGGGTTTCCGCGGTTCAGTTGGAAAGCGGTGTTCAACTGCGTATCGGCGACCGGGTGAAGAATGTGATTTTCTATGGTCCGACCACCGTCCGCGTGAACGAAAACCTCGGCCAAAACTTTTGGAAATATCCCAGCATCGTGGTCGTGGGCAAGCCGGCGACGGTTCCGTTCAAGGTCAAGGACATAGGTGACTACATTACCATTATCACGGACCAACTGCAGGTCAAGGCGGACAAGGAAACCGGCGCACTGACATTCATGGATGCCTCCGGCAAGGTTCTGACGCAGGAGAGGGCTGATCAGCCGAGTGAAATCAAGCAGGTGGAGATATCCGGTGCGCCGACCTACGAAGTGGCGAATACGTTTACGCTGAAGCCGGGCGAGGGCTGGTATGGCTTCGGGTACGTTGATTCCTCTCCCGCGGAAATCAACCGCCGCGGGCAGGAGCTGAAGCTGATCCAGACGAATCTGGGTATTGTGATTCCGATGATTCTTTCGAGCGAACGCTATGGAATCATGTGGGATACCTATTCCATTATGAATTTTAAGGATGATGCATCCGGTGCACGGCTGTGGGCCGAGAGCGCACCGGGCGGGGTGGATTATTACTTTTTCACCGGCGATACCCTCAATGACGCGATTGTCGGCTACCGGGACCTCACCGGCGACGCACCGATGCTTCCGAAACAGGCGCTCGGTTTGTTCATGAGCAAGGAGCGCTATAAGACGCAGTCGCGCATCGTCGAGGTGGCCGAGACCTTCCGCAAGGAGCAGTTCCCGCTCGATTACATTGTGCAGGACTGGCAGTACTGGGGATCTGACAAGGACGGTACCTGGAGCGGGATGATCTGGAATCCCGAGCGCTATCCCGATCCGGAGGGCATGATTGAGTCGATCCACGATCTGGACATGAAGCTGATGATTTCCATCTGGCCCGGCGTAGGCAACGACACGCCGCTCGCCAAGGAACTGGATCAATACGGTCTACGTTTTGAACCCCTGCACTGGATTTCCAAAAAGGCCCGCATTTACGATGCCTTCAGCGAAAAGGGGCGGGAAATCTATTTCAAGCATATCAAGAAGGGGTTGCTCGACAAGGGGGTGGATGCACTCTGGATGGACGGCACCGAAGTCGAGGTCGGCACCGCCTGCTGGAACCAGAACGAAGTAGCCCGCGACATCAAGAGCCTTGGTGAGAATGCCATGGGCGATTTTTCCCGCTATCTGAATCCGTATACCCTCATGACCACGAAGGGAACCTATGAAGGGCAGCGCGCCGTGAACAACCAGCGCGTTTTCACTCTGACCCGTTCGGCCTGGGCCGGTGCGCAGCGCTATGCGGCGGCGTCCTGGTCGGGCGATTCGTTTGCCAGCTGGGACACGCTTAAGGCGCAGATGGCCGGTGGACTCAATGTGACGATGTCGGGTAATCCCTGGTGGACGCAGGATATTGGAGGTTTCTTTGTCAACAACTTCCCCGGCGGCGAACAGAATCCGGCCTATCGCGAACTGTTTGCGCGCTGGTATCAGTTCGGGGCGTTCAATCCGCTGATGCGGGTGCACGGCACCAATATTGAGCGGGAGCCTTACATCTTTAAGGAGATGGATCCGGAGATGTATAAGTCGCTGCTCGACATTACGCATCTGCGCTACCGTCTGATGCCCTATTTCTACAGCCAAACCTGGAAGGTGACGAGCGAGGGCTATACGCTCATGCGTGCCCTGCCGCTGGACTTTGCGGGTGATGCTAAGGCTCGCAACATCAGTGATGCCTTCATGTTCGGTCCGGCGATTCTGGTTCATCCGGTGACCCGACCCATGTTTAATGTGGAAAATCCACCGGCGCCGACCATTCCGCAGAAGTATTTGCGCACGCCCGACGGCAAACGCGGACTGGCCGTGCAGTATTATGCCGGGATGAATTTTGAGACGGCGAAGGGCAGTGCGGTGGATCGCGTTGTCGACCATGACTGGCCCGGTCCTCCGCTGGCTGAGCCTCCGGGCGGTCTGGACAGCTGTAACAATTTTTCCGCCCGCTGGGAAGGGGTGCTCACCGCGCCTGAAAGCGGGGAGTATGAAATCGGGGTCGAAGGCGACGACGGCTTCCGGCTCTATCTGGACGGACAGAAAGTGGTTGAGGACTGGAGCCAGGGGGCTGCGCGTTATCGCGGCAAGAAGCTTACGTTCCGCAAGGGGCAGAAGGTGGAGCTCAGGCTGGAATTTTTCCAAGGGGGAGGGGAGCGTTCTCTTCGTCTTGGATGGCGTACGCCTGCTGATATCCGGAAGATGGAATCAGAGAAAGCCGGCATGGACACTTCGTATGCAACCTATCTGCCTGAGGGGGCCAATTGGTTTGATTTCTGGAACAACCAGCCGCTGAAGGGCGGTCAGACGGTTGAGCGGGACTGTCCGCTCAACATCCGGCCGCTTTATGTACGTGCCGGGTCGATCGTTCCGATGGGGCCGGTTATGCAGTACGCCACCGAGAAGCCGGACGCACCGTACGAGATCCGTATCTACCCGGGCGCCGATGCCACGTTCACGCTCTACGAGGATGACAACGAAACCTACGACTATGAGAAGGGCGAATATGCCACGATTGAGTTGTTGTGGAACGATGCGGCGAAAACTCTGTCGGTCGGTCCGCGCAGCGGTTCGTTCCCCGGTATGGTGAAGGAGCGCGTGCTGAATGTGGTGCTGGCGCTGCCGGGACAGAATGCGGGGATTGAAACGGGAACGAGCGGCGTGAAGCCGGTCAAATATGCTGGCAAGCCGGTTCAGGTTAAGTTTTAAGCAGGTTTGGAGAGGGAGAGAATGATGAATAAAGGAATCGCAATCATTGCAGGTGTTTTTGTCGTTGGTGTAAGTCATGCATCCGATCCAATTGTGCAGACCAAATTTACGGCGGACCCTGCTCCGTTCGTTCATGACGGTGTCGTGTATCTTTATACCAGTCACGATGAGGACGACGCTGGTCCTGGGATGGGGCGCTTTCTAATGAAGGACTGGCTGTGCTACACCTCCACGGACATGGTCAACTGGACGGATCATGGCACTATCGCCTCGCTCAAAACATTCCCCTGGGCGGTTCAGGAGAACGATGCCTGGGCACCGCAGGCGATTGAACGGAATGGGAAGTTTTATTTTTACGCGCCGGTGAGCGTTCCGGGATGGCCGAAAAATGTGATTGGCGTCGCGGTGGCTGACAGTCCGCTCGGTCCGTACAAGGATGCTATTGGAAAGCCGCTCGTCGGGCCGGAAGGCGGATTCATTGATCCTTCTCCTTTCATTGACGATGATGGGCAGGCCTATCTTTATTGGGGTAACCCCAATCTGTGGTATGTGAAGCTCAATGACGACATGATCTCCTATTCCGGAGAGGTCATTAAAGACCCTTCGATCGCCAAGGTGGAGGGGCAGTCGGATCCGTTTCATTATCAGGAAGGGCCTTGGGCCTATAAGCGGAACGGCCATTATTACATGGCCTACGCATCGACCTGCTGCCCGGAAGGAATGGGGTATGCGATGAGCGACAGTCCGGAAGGTCCATGGGAGTTCGGCGGATACATTATGCGCCCGGATGGTCGTTCCTCCGGGAACCACCCGGGCATCATTGACTATAAAGGAAAAACCTATGTGTTCGGTTTTAACTTTAAGCTGAATTTTATCATGACCGATCAGCATCATGAGCGGCGCTCGGTCTGCGTTGCGGAGCTGACGTTTAATCCGGACGGCACAATTCAGGAATTGCCCTGGTGGGAGGAAGCCGATCCGGTGGATCAGATCGAACCTCTTAATCCGTATGCCCGCGTCGAAGGTGAGACGATTGCCTGGAGTGAAGGCATGGAATCGGAACCGTGCTCAGAAGGCGGCATGAATGTCTACCCTTCGAGGGATGGTGCGTTTATTAAGGTACAGGGTGTGGATTTCGGTGCGCCGGGGCCAGGTACGTTCACGGCGTCTGTCTGTTGTGATACAAAACCCGGCATTTCGAAAGGCGGGGGCATCGAGCTGCATCTGGATCGCGTTGACGGCCCGATCATCGCAACGTTGCCGGTCAGCTATACTGCGGGAAAATGGAAGCCGGAGACGGTTGCGGTCAACATCAACGAGTCCGCCGGGGTTCGGGATCTGTATTTTGTGTTCAAGGGAGATTCGGTCAACCTGTGTAAACTCGATTGGTGGACCTTTGCTGAGAAAACGGAGTCGCCTGCCTTATCCGCCGTGAATGTAGGTGTTGACCGCTATAAGGTTGATGTTGATACCGGATCGGCCAATCAGGTTTCTTTCTCCGTTGTTGCGATCTATTCAGACGGTTCGAGCAAGGTGGTTACGGATGATGCGGAGATCTCCGTCAAAGACGCAGGCATCGTCTCGGTGGGAACGGGCGTGATCACCGGTACGGCTGCCGGAGAGACTCAGTTGATTGCCCGCTATCAAGGGAAGTCGGATCTGCTTCCCCTGATCGCCAAGGATCTGAAGACCGAGTTTACGCCAAGCAGGCTGATCATCAGCGATCCGGTTGCGAATCTTATCGTAGGGAATAAGCAGGCGTTCACTGTGACTGCGAAATTCGGCGATGGCCACACGGAAGATGTGTCGGATAAGGTAACGTACAAGGTCTCAAAGCCGAAGGTGGCATCCGTCGAGAACGGGGTGTTGACCGCGATGGACAAGGGCGAAACCAAAATTCAGGTGGAATTCAGGGGGCAGCTCGGCAAACCGGTTGCGGCGTCGATCAAGGTGAAAGCATCCTATAGAAATCCTTTCATTCGCAACAGGGCCGACGAGTTCAGTGCTCAGCAGGGAGTCGGAACCGAGAACAGTTCTGAGGATGGCGATAATATCTGCAATATTCAGAATGGGGATTGGGTTTCCTATGAGGCGCTTGATTTTGGATCGGGTGCGAAGGAGCTGGAGTTGCGCGTGGCATCGGCGACCGAAGGCGGAACGATCGAGATTTATATCGACCGCATTGACTCAGAGCCTGTCGGCACCTGTGAGGTTTCAAACACCGGCGGCTGGCAGTCGTGGAAAACGGAAACCTGCAAGCTGAAAGGCGTGAAGGGCCGGCACGACGTCTATTTCAAGTTTACGGGTGGCCCGGGATACCTGCTCAACGTGTATGACTGGACATTCAAAAAATAATCTGGATTGAAACCAGGAGATATGAAAATGAAAAAAACAATCGTAAGCATTCTAGTGGGCGTTTCCGCCGCAAGCTGTTTCGCGGACAACCCGTTTATTCAGACCCTGTACACCGCCGACCCGGCGCCATTCGTAAAAGACGGCGTTTGCTACGTGTACACCAGCCACGATGAAGACGTGACGGAGAATGGATTTTTTACGATGCGGGATTGGCTCTGTTATTCCTCCACCGACATGGTCAACTGGACCGATCACGGGAGGGTGGCTTCGCTTCATGATTTCAAGTGGGCTGGTTCCGGTTGGGGCGGCGGTTTCGAAAACGGTGCCTGGGCGGTCCAATGCATTGAGCGCGATGGTAAGTGGTACCTGTATTGCCCGCTGCAGGGCCGGGGTATCGGTGTGCTGGTGGCGGATAATCCGTTCGGACCCTTTACCGATCCCATCGGGAAACCGCTGATCGGCGGTGACAATATCGATCCGACCGTGTTCATCGACGACGACGGGCAGGCCTATATGTACTGGGGCAATCCCAATTGCTGTTATGTGAAGTTGAACAAGGACATGATCTCCTTTGATACCAGCATCGGCGACAACGGTCTTGTGGTGCTGGACATGACCATCGATGAATTCGGAAAACGCAGCAAGGAAGACGAAAAGCGCGCCACTACCTATGAGGAGGGCCCGTGGCTCTACAAGCGTCAGAATCTCTACTACCTTTTCTTCGCCGGCGGACCCATCGGGGAACATCTCGGCTACTCCACCAGCAAGAAGCCCGAAGGACCGTGGAAATACGGCGGCGTTGTGATGGATCCACAAAGCGCCTTCACCATCCATCCCGGCGTGGTCGACTTCAAAGGGAAGACCTATCTGTTCTACCACAATGCCGACCTGCCCGGAGGCGGTGGGTTCAAGCGTTCCGTGTGCGTCGATGAAATGGAGTTCAAGTCCGACGGATCGGTCAAGAAAGTGGAACCGACCAAGGAAGGTCCCGGTCAGTCGGTCCACCTCAACCCCTACGAACAGGTCCAGGCCGAAACCATCTGCTGGACCGGCGGCGTTGAAACGGAACCGTGCGAAGAGGGCGGCATGAACATCTGCGATCTCGACGACGGCGACTACATCAAGGTCAAGGGCGTTGACTTCGGCGCCGGCGCTTCCATGTTCGGCGCGCGGGTGGCTTCGACCACCAGCGGCGGGAAGATCGAACTGCGTCTGGACAGCGAGGACGGCAAGCTGATCGGCACCTGCCGCGTACCCCGGACCGGCGGCGAACAGAAATGGGAAAACACCTCGTGCGAAATCAAGGGTGCATCAGGCGTGCACGATCTCTATCTAAAGTTTGTCGGCGACGGCGATCTGTTCAACGTCAACTGGTGGATGTTCAAGAAGAAGTAAACCTAAATCCGGGAATGAAAATGAAGGAAACGGTGTTTTATGCAATAATACCGGTTTAAACTCAAAATCCGTTTCCTCATCCACAAGGTGATTTCTGTATGTTTCCTTCATTTTCATCCTGCGGATGGCCGATTTTTCTGCACCTGCCTCGGTTCAAGTGCCTTGAGGTAAACCGCTACATCTGCGGCTCTTGAATCTCACAGCTACAGCAAACTTGGCCATTCCCGAATCTAGGGTAAATGAAGAGATGCACGATATGATTCCGCGGCGGTATATTTTGTCGGCGATGCTGGACGCGGTTTCCTCCCATGCCGGGTCGGAGTTACTCTCGTGGGCGCAAACGCCGCCAATGGGCTGGAACAGCTGAGACTGCTTTGGCACAACCATTACCGAAGAACAGACCCGGTCGCAGACCGATGCCATGACGAATCATCTGAAGCCTTATTGATGGACCTACCTGACGGTGGATATCCAGAGGGACGAGCCTAACGCCAAGGGAGATGGCTACATGCCCGGGGTGCCGCTGCAGATGAATCATTACAGCCAGCTCACACCGGCTCTGAGCTGGTTTCCTTCGGCCGCCGACGGTAAGGGCTTCAATC
>JBNKSB010000010.1:0-9605 GCA_050297095.1 Pontiella sp.
CCCGCTTTTCCGACTCCGGACACTTGGCCCAGTAGCGCCGTACGGTAGCCTCCCTGAACACATTGTATCCGCCGAATACTTCGTCGCTGCCTTCGCCGGTCAACACCACTTTCAGGTTTTGGTTCCTCACGGATTTAGCCAGTAGGTACAAGGGAACGGGAGCCGTCCGAAGCAAGGGTTTTTCGCTGTACCACACCACATCGGGAAGCGCGTCTCCGATTTCCGCGTTTGATACCATGAGTTCCGTATGCTTGACCCCGAGATATTTAACCATTGCCCGTTGGTAGGTGGTTTCATCGAAGGCATCGTCCTCGAATCCAATGCCGAATGTTTGTACATCGTGGTTGAAGTTTTGAGATACCAATGCGGTGATTCCGGAGGAGTCGAGCCCTCCGCTTAGATACGTTCCCACCGGCACATCCGCCCGCAAACGAATTCGTGTAGCCTCCTTCAGCAAATGCTGGATTTGTTCGCTGATTTGGCCGGGGGACCAATCCAGCTGCTCCTCCCTCGGAACAAAGGGAGGATCCCAATAACGGGTTTGGGTCGCAGTTCCATTTTGGACCATGAGATAATGGCCAGCAGGCAGCTCCCGGATGCCCGTGAAGGGGGTTCTGCCCGGTAAGGGAGACCAGAATGTAAAGGTTTGGTCCATCGCAATGGGGTCGATTTCGCGCGATACCTGCGGATTCATAAAGATGGATTTGATTTCGGAGGCGAAAATCAATTCCGATGCGGAGTCGGTAAAATACAGCGGGCGTATACCCACACGGTCGCGTGCCAGAAAACACGTCTGTTTGCGCTTGTCCCAAATGGCGAAGGCAAACTGTCCGTTCAGGTCGTTGAGACAGTCGACGCCCTTTTCCTCGTACAGATGGAGGATGACTTCTGTGTCCGAAGTGGTGTAGAAGCGATGCCCCTTCCCGATTAGTTGCTCCCGCAGTTCAGGGTAGTTAAATATCTCGCCGTTAAACACGATCCACATCGTTTGGTCTTCATTGTGGATGGGTTGGCCGCCGGAGGAGAGGTCGATAATGCTTAAGCGGGTATGACCCAGCGCAACGTCGTTATCGAGATAGATACCCGATTCGTCCGGGCCCCGATGTCTGAGCGCGGCGGTCATCGAATAGATACGCTCTTTCGCGTGCGGGGTTCCAACAATTCCTGCGATTCCGCACATGCCTGGTGCTCCCTTCCGGTATCAGCCGGCGCTTGGCGTTGTGTTGACGGTTTGCGGTTCGAGGTTGCGACCTAGAAAGCGGACAATGTTGTTTATGCTGTCGAGGTTGTCGGGAACAAACTGGTTCTGCTTCAAGGTAATCCCATAGGTCTTTTCGATGAACTGGGCAACGCGCAGAATTCCCATCGAATCGATCAGTCCCGTTTCCATGAACGAAGTATCATCATCGAGGCCCGAGGAGTCTCCGAATAGAAATGTCTCGATAATAAACTCACGAATTTTGGTAGGGTCTATGTTATTATCATTCATTGACTTCTCCCGCTCGTTAGGTGGGTTGTATGGCTTGGTTGATTTCCCTTAGCTTGGGCTTCAACACCTTGCCGGAACTGTTTTTAGGCAAGGCGGGAATAAATTCAATGGATTCGGGAACCTTAAACATTTCAAGACGGCTGGCTATGTGGCGGCGCACATCATCGCTTTCGAGCTTCGCATCTCGTCTGATCACAAGATAGGCCTTGATGGCTTCGCCGAGAGTTTCGTGGGGGACGCCGATGACCGCGGTTTCGATCACGTCCTGCAATTCGCAGATCACGTCTTCAAGCTCTTTCGCTCCAACCCGTTTTCCTCCGGTTTTTATGAAGTCGCGGGCCCGGTCTTGCACGAAAATAAAACCATCATCATCAACGCGGGCTAGATCGCCGGTAAAGAGTTTTCCGTTTCGGAAATATTTCGCGGTCTCTTCCTGGTCTCTCCAATAGCCCTTGGTGATGTTGTCGCCACTGGCCACAATTTCGCCGATTTCGTCCGAACCCCATTCAACCGGACTGCCATCGCTCCGCAATACCTCGAGTTGCGTGGACGGAAGGCCCTTGCCAATGGAGCCTAATTTGTCGTTGAGATGTTCCGGAGAGAGATAGCTGAGCCGCGCCGTGGCTTCGGTTTGTCCATACATCAGGAAAAACCGTACTGCCTTGAACGATTCCAGGATTTCACTGATGAATGGATTGGGGAGCTTGCCGCCGGCCTGCTGGAACCAGCGCAAGCTCGGTAGATTCCGTTGCCGGAACGTGGTTCTTCGCAACAGAATCTGATAGGTCGACGGCACGCCGGCAATGCCTGTGCATTGCGTTTTTTCCATAGCGTCCAAGACGGTTTCTGGATACATAAAATGGTTGTTGAGCACCACCGATCCGCCAGCGATCAGGTGCGTGTGTAGCAACGAGGCGCCAAAGCAGTAGTGCAGGGGGAGCACAATCATGGCGCGGTCGGCGGCGGTAAGGCCGAGGTATTGGATGATATCCAGACTGTTACACTCGATATTCCGGTGGGTCACCATGACCCCCTTGGCTTTTCCCGTCGAGCCGGATGTAAACATAATCGCCGCCAGATCTTCGTAAGGATCAATGCTCGGCATCGACATGCCATTGGGCGGTGAAAAAGCATTTTTCTCGGTAATGATGTTTACGCCGAATTGTTGCAGGATGGAGTGGTAGTTTCGCAGATAGCGCTCGGAAATAAAGATGTACTGCATATTCGTGCTAGTAACGATCTGGTAGAGATGTTCTTTGGAAATATCACCTGGGAGAGGCACCGTGACTCGGCCGGCATGGATGGTGCCTAGATAGGCCGCTATACAAAAGGGGCTGTTTTCTGCCAGCAGACCTATTCGATCCCCTTTTTCCGTACAGTTGAGCAGGGTGCATCCAATTTGATGACTCTGATCAGAAAGGGATTGATAGGTCGTTACCCCAAAATCATGCAAGATCGCTGGCGCGTCCGCGTTTCCCCCGTTGCCAAGCATGGCGTCGGCAATATTTCCTGTTTTACGCTGCATGCATTTACTCTCTTTTAACAAAGAAAATTATATACGGCCGGAATGTTCGGGCAAGGTTAATTAGATACAATTATAACATGATTATAATTATCGCAATAGGTGCGGCGAATGGCGTTGGCTATGTGTGGTTCTTGCGTTTTATTTTATTTCAGGTCAATATGCGCCATAAAGCGCGGAGTGCAACGGTTTCAATAATAGGTGGACGGTGGTTTCATGATTAGAATGGTTATTAATCGAGTGCTTCACAAGATTGCTATGGTTTGTCCGGGAGGGACCAGTATACGTCCATTGCTTCATCGAATGCGGGGCGCAAAGCTTGGGAAAAAGGTATGGATCAGCCAGTATGTGTACATCGATGAAAACCACCCGGAATCGGTTTTCATTGGGGATGCTTCGAGTATTGGTCTGCGCACTTCGATTATCGCGCATTTATATTGGGGAAAGCTGCGGTCGCCGGAGCATGCCGGGCCGGTACACATTGGGAAAAACGTGTTTATTGGGCCGCATTGTGTCATTCTGCCGAATGTGACGATTGGCGACGGAGCGGTCATCCCCGCCGGTACCGTGGTATCGCAACATGTACCGGCGCATACCGTATGGGGAGCACCCAAGGCGGGACCAATGGCGATAGCAAGCGTTCCGTTGACCCGTGACACGACGTATGAATCGTTTTCCATGGGGTTGCGTCCCTACAGTCCTACAGCGGCAAAAGCGCAGGATAAGCAGGATTGACCGATATTTCGACTGCACCGGTTTCGCCCCATCAATGAAGCTTCGGTCGACTGGTTGGCGGCTTAAGGTTTCAGGCGGTAAGTGCTTCGCTGATCTTCCATAACCGTCTGGAGCTGTCTTCATCGTAAGATGCCGGGGATGACGATATGGGCTTTTTCTTGCTGAAATAGGAGCCGCTTACAGTCGCTACGTCGGGGGAACTGGCCAGGTAGAGGATGGTTTTGGCTGCCTTTTTAGGGCCGGTCAAGTTCCCGGAACGTAGACTGCCCGCTATGTGCCTCATCCAACTACTCCAGCCATCATTCCGGCAGAAATGCGTTAATACGTTGCCCGGCTCCATGGCATTTACAGTGATATCGCAAGATTCCAATCGTTTCGCCAGCTCGTAGGTAAACAACACGTTTTCCAGCTTGGACTGAGCATAAACCCGTTTCCCATCATAGCTTTTTTCGTTTTGGATATCATCAAAATCAATCACCGCCCCAATGTGGGCGGCTGATGAAACGTTGATCACTCGTGCATTGCCTGCGGCCTTCAGGGGGTCAAGGAGTAATCTACTGAGTAGGAATGGGGCCAGATGGTTGAGCGCAAATGTCATTTCATATCCATCGACCGTCGTTTGTCGCGATACAAATCTCGCTCCGGCATTATTTATCAATACATCCAAATGCTTGAATCGGCTGCAAAATTCCTCTGCCAGATGCCGAATGTCTTGCTGTGAAGAGAGATCGGAAAGCATGAATTCAACCTCAGCGTATTCGGTCTCTTCCTTGATCTTTTTGCAGATCCGTCGGCTTTTGTCGTGGTTTCGGCCAACAATCACGGTTGTAGCGCCCTGCTGCGCCAATGCTTTGGCGGTGGCCAGTCCGATGCCGGAAGTCGCACCAGTAACAAGGCAAGTCTTTCCATTCATGGTTTTTGAGCGTGGTTTCATGAAATCACCATCATTGATTTGCCGGAACAGGCCGATACTTTTGGCCATTCCGGAGGCATGGAAACTCCAAGCACCTTTATCAGTATCACGATCAACATGGCAAAGCAACCTGCCGGGTTGTTGATCCCGCAACTTCCGGAAATCCAAACTTTCACTTTCAATAGCGTGGGCGTCGTTGTAGGTTTTGCGCGCTTTGAAAAGAGACGATCTTTATGCGCATTGTTGAAACAAATAGTCCGGAAGAGACATGGGAACTGGCCGCCGAGTTGGCGAACGAGCTAGGCGTTGGAACAGTAATTGCCCTGCACGGCGATCTCGGTGCCGGAAAGACCTGTTTTATCCAGGGTCTGGCTGCAGCGTTGGGCATTGACGAACCAATTACCAGTCCCACCTATACCCTGATCGGCGAATACGAAGGGCGCCTTCCTCTCCACCACATCGATCTCTATCGTCTTTCCGGGCCGGCCGAGGCCTTGGGACTCGGACTGGAGGAATATTTTGATGCCAACGGTATCACAGCCATTGAATGGGCTGAGCGGGCTGAAGGATTGTTGCCACCTGACTTGATCCATATCCGGATCGAAGCGGATGAACATACCGGAACACGCACGTTCCGCATTTACAGGGAGAATGAGGCGTGAGGATTTTTTCCATCGAACTGAGCTCCCGCATGGGAAGCATCGCGTTAACGGAGGATGGTAATGTCTTGGTCGAGAAAAGCTGGGAGGAAAACTTTAAGAATCGCCAGCAACTCTTCGATGCCATGTCTTCCATGAAGATGGACTGGAATAGTGTGGATTTGTTCGCAGTGGGCCGAGGTCCGGGGGCTTTTTCTGGCATGCGTATCGGGTTTTCCGTGGTGAATTCCCTGGCGGATCCGAGCGGGAAACCAGTCTATGCGCTGAATAGCGGGGCGGTTTTGGCTGCGCGTTTCGGCGCTGAATGCACCGCTGTGGTTGGTGATGCCCGCCGCAATCAGGTCTGGGCCGGCCTATTTAAGGGAACTGAACTGGACAAGGATTTTGAATTATTGTCACCGGATGAGTTGAAGGGGTTTATTCCGCAGGAAGCCTTGGTTGTCAGTCCGGATCACGACCGTTTAGAGACATTGCTTTCTGCCTTTCAAACCTTGGAAACTCCGGCATCCGTTTATCCATCGGCCGGGGAGCTGGGTAAATTAGTGCACCAACATGTGGAAATGGGAATTGCTCCGGAAGCCTTTGAACCGCTCTATATGCACCCGCCCGTATTCGTGGCTCCGCGGTTTGCCTAGCCTGTTATGTTGATATTCTCGAAGTAGGACTGAATCCGCTCTTCATGGTTCTTGTCTTCGCGATTGAGGTTCTGGAACAGTGATTGGAGTGGGGTTTCTGGATTTTTCATCATAAACGAGTTGTAGTGACGTTCGCCCGATTCGTTTTCCAGATCGATGGCGATTAAGAAGGCTTCTTTGCGGGAAGGTGGAGTCTCCTTGTATTGGTTGACAAGTCCATCGATTTTAGCCTTTGTCCTCCGAAAATCTTCCAAGGATGTGTCCAGTATGTTGTAGGGCAGAATTCCTCTATGTGAAAACGAATCCAACGCCGCACGAATAAGCATCGCGTGGCTTTTTTCCTCAATATGCAGTTGCGACCAGAGTTCCCGGTCTTCAGGAAAGCGCTCCGAAAAAAAAAGGTAAAGTGCAGCGGCACCCAGTTCAATGTCGATGCTGGCTTTCAATAAGGACGTGATATCATACTTATTCATCGTGTGGGATATGGCATTCTTTTCGCAATTCGTCCAGTAGATATTTGATCGATTAAACACTTATAAACCATGCATTTATGGTGGTAATTTGTGATACGAATCACGACTTGCCAAAGCCTGTATAATATGATCAATAGGATCGGAAAAGATGCCAGATATTGATGATACAGTATGTCATGGCCTGCCTACCCAACCCATCCGAAGCATGGGGGCCGTGTTGGTTGCTGGCGCGACGGGCTATATCGGCGGCCGCTTGGTTCCCGAGTTGATGGCGCGTGGCTACAAGGTGCGCGTGATGGTGCGTGCCTTGTCGCCGGAACATGAAGAGCGCTGGCCGGATGCCGAGATCGTCGAGGCCGACGCGCTGGATGCCGACGCACTCCTGCATGCGCTCGACGGGGTGGATACTGCCTACTATCTGATTCATTCAATGTTGATCGGTCTGCACCGGTTTGAAGGGTTGGATATTGAAGCGGCACGTAATTTCTGTACTGCGGCGGAGCAAAAGGGCGTCCGGCGAATCATTTATCTGGGTGGGCTGGGGGATACGAAGACGACGCTTTCACCTCACCTGGAAAGCCGAGCCCATGTCGCCGAGGAATTCCGGCGCGGCAATGTTCCCACCACCATTCTCCGAGCGGCGATCATCATTGGGTCAGGCAGTGCGTCGTATGAGATGATAAATCATCTCGTGCGGCGCATCCCCATATTTCTTGTACCCAAATGGGCCAAAACCAAGTGCCAGCCCATTGGGGTGCGCGATGTCACCAAATCGCTGGTTGGAGTGCTGGAACTGCCGGAAACGGCTAACCATACCTTTGATATCGGTGGTTCGGACATCATGACCTACGAAGAGATTCTCAAGACGCACGCCGAGGTGCTGGGACGGCGGCGCTCCTTTCTTCCGTCGCCGATTTCGAGCATCCGCTTCTATTCCTATATTACCAGCCTGCTGACGCCCGTGCCGGCAGCGATCACTTGGTGCCTGATGGAAAGCGTGACGCACGATGTGGTGTGTGAGGAAAACGATATTCTGGAACTCCTTCCTTTTCGCCGCATCTCCTGCAAGGAGGCGCTGGTGCTTGCTCTTTCGCGCGAAGAGCAGGACGCAGTCCATACGCGGTGGTCCGACAGCTACCCACCCGACTATGAATTGGCGATCAAGCTCGACGAAATCGACGGTGCCCCGACCTATACCAGTTCCTATTCACTGGTCACCTGCAAATCGGCCGTAGCGTTGTTCAAAGCCATCACGCATATTGGCGGCAAGAAAGGATGGTTCCATAGTACGTTCCTTTGGCGGATTCGCGGATGGATGGACCGGCTTCTGCGAGGGGTGGGTACGACGCGTGGGCGCCGGAGCGCATCGACCCTCCGCGTCAATGATGTCGTTGATTTCTGGCGCGTGGAAAAGATCCATTATCACCGTCAGCTACTTTTGCGCGCCGAGATGAAGGTGCCCGGATATGCCTGGCTCGAATTCCGGGTCGATCCGGTAACCGGGAATAAAAACCGCCTGTCGGTTACCGCATACTACGAAACCAAAGGGCTGTGGGGGCATACCTACTGGTATATCTTTCTTCCTTTCCACCACTTTATCTTCAACGATCTCATCAGGCAGATTGAGCGGCGCAGCGAATAAGAGCGGGAAAATCAATCCTGTTGCCACAGTACCGGATCTAGCTGATAGTAGGATTGGAGCTCCTCGTACAACTCGGGATGTTTTCTCTTTAGCTGTTTCGGTTTTTCAAAAAAGGTTTCTGTGGCAACGGCAAAGAATTCGGCGGGATTAGTGGCGCCATAACGATCAAGCGTGCTCCTGCGTCCCCGCTGTGTTTTATCGACCAGTTCATCGTATTCATGCTGGAAGATCCGGGCCCAATCCACATAGGCCGATCGCTGGTTCAGTAGCGGCACACCGTCAGCGGCACCGTCCTCCTGATCCAGTTGGTGTGCGAATTCATGCAGGGTCACGTTGTGTCCATCCATGATGTTTCGTGCGCCGCCGAGCACGCTGTCCCACGCCAGTACCACGACGCCTCTGTTCCATGATTCTCCGAGCCGGGCGCCTTGCCCGTTATCCCCGCCGAACAGGCCCTGCTGTCCGCTCTGATAGGTGTGCGGATAGATGAGAACGGTTTTTAACCTCGGATAGACTTTGGTGTCGCGACCGATCAGCAACAGGCAGGCCTGGGCTGAAACGGTGACCTTTATCTCTTCCGTAACCACCAGCCCCCCGCATCCTTCGAAGTCTGTATTGGCGAGGAATATCTGCATGGCACCGAAAAGACGCTTTCGTTGATCATCGGTTAGTCGGCAGATCATAGGAAGGGTGTTTCCCAGTATTTTGAGCCAGCTTTCCGGTGGTGGCATTCCTATAGGTTGCACGCGGCGGTTTCTCCGTCGGTACAACAAAGCGACCACGATTGAAACGGCGGGGATCAGAATGGCAAAGGTAGCACTTGTTACAGTCACTAATTGGATTCCGGGGGAAGTTTTTCGAACAGTTTCCGGGCAATATTCTGGAAGAGCCGGTTTCTTTTTTCCGGGGAGAGGGTTCGGTCGATTTTTGTTTCGACCGTTCCCTGCCAAACGAACTGTCCGCTGTGCACATCCGCTATTGTGAAGTGAAGGGTCCCTACATCAATCGTATAAGCCAGCAATTCGGGTTCACGCTCTTCATAGCTCCACGCCTTTTTGTCCCGGCTATAAACCAAGCCGCCCGTGAACTCACGTTCTTTATCCGGTGTGGTATCAGTATATTCCCTGTGCGATGTGATTTCGAGGTAATATGTGGTCTGGACCGTTGCATTGGTAGCTTCAAGAACCTGCTTCCATCCCATGTCGGCCAGCTCGTTGTTCAAAGCTTTCTGTAGCTGTACGTCTAGATACATATCCCCCTGTTCCATGATTTTTTCCGGTGCATCAACCCATTGGTAGGTTTTGATTCCGGAAAAGTTGTAGGCGGCATCTTGTTCGTAGACCACCTTCATGCGGGTGCAACCGGCGATGCCTGCGAGGAGTGCGGTGCATGCGAGCAGGGAAAAAAATTTCATGAGACCTCCAGTTGGCAACGAATATAGGTTCTGCTTACATCTCTGTCCATGAGTAAAACCGACCTGATCATTATTGGAGCTGGCGCTGCTGGTTTGATGGCTGGATGCGCCGCCGGCGAGCTG
>JBNKSB010000011.1:0-2924 GCA_050297095.1 Pontiella sp.
AGCCTGACGGGTTCGTAGTTTAAGTGGTTCTCGGATTTTCGGGCGGGTTACATGGGTTGACCTGAGCCGGCTGGTTCTGACTTCATTTTGATTATTCCTGAGACTAAAGTAATGACGCCTGTCACTGCAAGAAGCCAAGAACATGCGTGAAGGTGATCCCATCCTTCCCTTGCTCTTTGTGCTAAGCTTTCTGCTTCTTTCGTCTGAATTGCGATCTCCAACTCGAGCTCAACCGGCCACTTTTCGACGAATTCAGGTGACAGTTCTTTTTTTATTCTCTCTTCCGCGCTGGCCTTCGCTTGGTTCAGATTGAATTCAATATTCTGCTCAACGCGGATAGGTGCCAGCAATCCATAGAAACCACCAGCTAAAATCTGGATTACTCCAACGAGTATTAGGCTGATGTTGAGTTTCATTTTTTCCTCAGAACGTCAAGGAGTCTCAAGGAGTGAGCGACGCAGGAGCGAACGGAGTTGAGACCTCCGACTGGATGGGTCTTTTTCTGTAGATATTGAACACTCCAGCATATCCACCTTTCTTGATGATCCAAAATGAGTCTGAGTCGACCTCTTTAATTATGGCGTAGCTGAATGAGTCAGAAGCCAGCAGGTCATCACCAATAGAGTAGATCAAATAATCTTGGGGAATTCTATTTTTTAGTTCCTCGATTTCAACTTCCTCAAAGTCCTTTAAGTTGATCTGGGTGCCTAAAATCTCCAAGCGATCCAATATTTTTTTGATTTCTTTTGGTGCTTCAGGGCTAGGATTTAAAATGATGTGAGAGATCAAAGACTCCCATTTCTCATTCGGGCTGGCTGCAAAAATCGGGACTCCAACTATGAGCAGTAGAAGTATGGATATTGCTTTCATTATTTTTTTACCCATCGTGAGTTTGTGTTAAAAACATCGCGACCTAAGCCACGATTTGGCGAAGTCGGATATTCCGATCATTGAAGTGATTCTGTGGGACTCGAGCTTTTAGTTGCGGCATAATGACCAGCAGGCAACGACAAGCGGTTTTCGAACGATTACAAGTTGGAACAGAGGCGCGCAGCGCCTCCATCAGGTCCTCCATCCCCATGATCTTGATGATACGCTTGAGATTGTAGCAACTGCACAGCAGCGACCATTCGCC
The DNA here is from genome assembly GCA_050297095.1 of Pontiella sp. Lineage (GTDB taxonomy): Bacteria > Verrucomicrobiota > Kiritimatiellia > Kiritimatiellales > Pontiellaceae > Pontiella. The sequence goes on from JBNKSB010000011.1 coordinate 1,136, forward strand.
CCGGGCATTATCGATGCCTTTCATCAGTAAACTTTCACCGCCCATCGCCCACTTGATCGTGCCGAAGACTTTTTCAATCGTCGCTCCCCGGCGTTTGTATTTCTCGGGCTCTTTCTTCATGCGGGCACGCACGCGTTCGACCACGTCTTCATCTTGGCGCCGGACGATGCAGCGCCCCCTGGCCTTGGTCGTGCATTTCGCCATGAGTGCACAACCTTCGCAGGCGCGGGGATCGCAATAGGTGTAGCGGAGTTTCCCCTCGACGAGCGCGGTATAGCGCAGGGGTAGCAACTCCCCCGCGGGACAGCGGTAGGCGTCTTTGGTTTTCAGATAGCGGAAGGCGTCTTTGCTGTAGAGTTCAGAGCCGCCCGGCTTCACCTTGCGCCCCGGTACATGGCAGCGGCACCCCATGTCCTCGACCGCTTTCATCTGGCTGGCTTTGTCGTAGCCCTTGTCGGCGGCGACATCCAGATCTTCGGGATTGCCCAGGTTCTCCTTGGATTGCCGTGCCATCGGTTCGAGCTGGTCGTAGTCATGGACGTCATTGGTCACATCTTCGGCTACGATGATACCGTGCTTTTCATCCGCGCTCGCCTGCGCGTTGTAGCCCAGCCCGATGCGCGGGTTCTTCGCCATCGAGCGGCTGTCCGGATCGGTGTGCGAGACCTGTTTGACGCCCGAGGATTCCATCGACGCTTCCAGCTCTTTCATTGATTCGAGCTCCGACTCCACTTGCGCCAACTTCGCACGCAGCTTGGTGCGGTCGAGCTTCCGGCCTCCTTTTTCCCGCGCATCTTCATCATCCAGGCGCTCCAGATACGACTCGATCTGCTTGTCCGCATCGGCCATCATCCGCTTCAACCGAGTCCGGGTCATGTTCTTCTTGGGATGGTTGACCGCTTTGAGTTGCGTACCGTCGATCGCGACGAGTTCACCGGCTACCAAACCCAGTTGACGGCACAGCAAAACGAACTGGCGGAACACTTTCTTGAACGCCGCAGGATGCTTCCGGCGGAACTCTGCGATTGTTTTGTGGTCGGGCTTCAAACGCCGCATCAACCAAATCACTTCCATGTTGATGTGGCAGGACCGCTCCAACATCCGGCTCGAACGCGTCCGGTTGCTGTAGCCATACAAATACAGTTTGAGCATGTCTCCAGGCGCATAGCTGGGACGGCCGCGCGTGTCCGAACGGTCCGTCACGAACCCGCACCCGGCCAAATCAAGCTTGTCCACGAACAGGTCGATGAAACGGACAGGATTGTCCTCGGAGATATAACCTTCCAAACTCTCCGGCAACAGCAACTCCTGCCCCCGATTATCACCTTCTATGTAAGTCATTTTTCAGTCTCGCTTAAGTTTAAGGGAAACTACTTAATTGATCGTAAGCTGCAATTTTTTATTAATTTAATCGCAGCTTTTATGACACAAACTCACGTTGGGCAGAAAAAACAAAAACATGATAATTGAAAGCGCATTTACGATTTTGCCGGAATCGATAGCAGGCATGGGATTCCAGCGAGTTTCCAGAGAAGCAAATGCTGTCGGTGCATTTTCCTTTTCATTACTTAATGCGCTTCATGCAAAAAATATCGTAGATCCAATTCAAAGGCTTCAGCAAGAAAAGCACTACGCCACAAAGAAGGTGCCATTGCCGACTACTGGAGATAATAGGCATTGTGATATTTATATCGACTACGGCGGTTCCCTGATCGGCAGTAAGAGATTGGCTAATTTTGGTTGGCGTTATCAGAACTATCTCGAGGCGAAGTTCCTAAAATCATACAAA
>JBNKSB010000012.1:0-4438 GCA_050297095.1 Pontiella sp.
TCGGTTGTATGCCGGCAAAACAACTTCATTTATCCGGTCTGATGCCGTATCTTTCCAGAATGAACGGTTGGAATCCAAGATATCTACGCATCGCCTTTCAATTGGCTTTGCTGATCACCCTGATGTCCATCTGGGTGGCTCGGGAATGGATCGTACTGGATACAAATGACCGTGTTCACCATAGTGAGTCCCATATCGCCAAACACCGGGCAGGTCTCGTGCTGGGGTGCGCCCGCAACCTGTACTTCTTTTCCCGCATCGAAGCCGCCGCAAAGTTATTCCATGCGGGGAAAGTTGAATTCCTGATTGTCAGCGGAGACAATCACATCAGCACCTACGACGAAGCCGGAACAATGAAAACCGCCCTGATTGAACGCGGTGTACCCGAGGAGCGCATTATTTGCGACTATGCCGGCTTCAGCACGATGGATTCCATCATCCGTGCGCAAAAGGTATTCGGGCAAGAAAGTCTGACGATCATCTCCCAGGAATTCCATGTGCGCCGCGCCCTGTTCATTGCCAAAAGGAGGAATATCGATGCCATCGGCTATTGTGCCGAAGACGTTGAGGTGTCTTTGGCAACCCGCACCCGGATGCGCGAAGCACTCGCACGGGTCAAAACCATTCTCGACCTGTATCTGCTGAACCGCCAACCGGTGTATCTCGGCAAACCGATCAGCATTGGCACGTGAGTGCGATTTTCATCTATTAAATCTTGAGCAAGCACAAAGAGACCAAGATTATCCCCATAAAAGGAAGCACATGCACATTGCAGTCAACATTCTGAACGAGATCTGGCAGGTCACCGTTGCGATGGCCCCCTACCTCCTGTTCGGATTTCTTATGGCCGGCGTCCTGTCGGTATTGATTTCGAAGGAGTATGTCCGCCGACACCTTGGACAACGGGGCTGGCTTGGATCATTCAAGGCTGCTCTCGTCGGAGTTCCCATGCCGGTTTGTTCGTGCGGGGTCATTCCACTGGCCGCCTCGTTGCGCAAACATGGTGCCAGCCGAGGGGCCACGGCATCCTTCCTGGCCTCCACGCCACAGACCGGGGTTGACAGTCTGATGATTACCTATGCCCTGCTCGGATGGATATTTGCCATCTTCCGTGCAGTCGTCGCTTTTCTATCCGGGATCATTTGCGGAACCGCAGTTACGGCCGTATCCCCAAAAGAAGAGGAACCGGTTGAAGCCTGTCAGGAAGAATGCTGCCAGCCGAACCATAAACCCATGCTTCAGCGCATACTGAGTTATGGATTCATAACCCTCCCCCGCGATATTGCGCGCGCCGTGACACTCGGCATCGTGCTCTCCGGAATCATCAGCGGGTTGATCCCCGACAATTTTTTCACCGAGAGCATCGGCAACTCGCCTGTTGCCATGCTGGTGATGCTGGTTATCGGCATTCCGCTTTATGTCTGCTCCTCCGCATCCGTACCGATTGCACTAGCCTTTATAAAAGCCGGCATCTCCCCGGGCGCGGCCCTGGTTTTTCTAATCACCGGGCCCGCCACCAATGCGGCAACCCTAACCACCCTATGGCAAATCATTGGTCGCAGGCAACTGGCCGTCTTCCTCATTACGTTGGCTTCATGCGCCTTGATCGCAGGCTTTACTATGAATTTCTTCAGCCCCAAACTGGGAGTCATGGATCAAGTCTGCCACGCGGATGAAAACGCTAGCCCGCTTCAACTCGTTTGGACCCTCCTGCTGATGGCCGTATTGGTAAAGGGCTTGCTACCTCAACGTCGCAAGTCTTGTTGCTCAAATTCATAAATAGACTTAAAAGGATAACGTTTTTTAAAATATTTCCTTCACCTTCGCGAACCAAAGGCCTAAACTCTTCGGAATTCTAATGCAGAGTAGGTTTTTTATGCAGAACAAGAAACATTCCATAATGGTCATTGATGACCACCCCATAATTCATGATGGATTGAAAATACTCTTGGCCTCCGAGCCTGACCTGGAAATTACGGCCATAGCCACTTCTGCGAATGACGCGATGGACCAACTGGAAAACGGATTGCCGGAGCTTGCCATTGTCGACTTGTCCCTCGGGGATTCTGATGGCACCTACCTCATCCAACGCATCCACGCCACCTATCCAAAGCTAAAGATGCTGATCTATACCATGTCGGAGGAACGGCTTTTCGCCGAGCGTACAGCAATGGCGGGAGCTCTGGGCTATGTCATGAAAACCACCTCCCCGGCGAAACTTAAGCAATCCATCCGCAAGGTTCTATCCGGAGAGCTGTGCTTCAACCCCGATATTGAAGCGCGCATAGAGCATAGGCTAAACGGTCGTGCCGCTGGGAAGCACACGGTTTTTGATATGCTTTCCAACCGCGAAATGGACATCTTCAAGCTGTTGGGGGAAGGCCATGATTCCTCCTCTATCGCAGAGAAGCTTAGCATCAGCCGGAACACCGTCGACACCCACCGGATCAACATTAAGAACAAGCTGGATCTACCCAATGGAAAAGCCTTGGAGCGCTTAGCGTTCGAAACGATCCAGCAACACAGAATACCGGCGGAATAAAAAACGCAGACAGGGCGGTAAGCCGGATTCTGTTCTCCTTGCGGAGTCGGTCATTTATCTAGTGCGATCAACCCGGAACCACTGCGGAACGGGCCGTTCCTCGGTTCCCTATTTGATCTTGCTCCGGACGGGGTTTACCCTGCCCCCTCGGTTACCCTCGGGGCGGTGGGCTCTTACCCCACCATTTCACCCTTACCACACCCGCAAAGCGGGCATGGCGGTATATTTTCTGTGGCACTTTCCATCCCCTGCGATCTTGCACAAGGGTTCCCGCGTTAACCACGGAACGTCCTGCCCTATGGAGTCCGGACTTTCCTCCCTCCTGACGGAGAGCGACCGATACACCCTGTCTGCTTAAAAGTATTGAGAATGAAGTTTTAGGTTTAAGCCGGGTCACCCATGCATCTTAACCCTAAATACCTAAAACTTAAAAATGCATTACGGCGCAGGATTGTAAACAATACGACCGCAGAAGTTGCAACCAACAATCTTTGTCGGATTGCGTGCATCGTGGATAACCTGCGGCGGCAGCTTCATGTGGCATCCCCCGCAATGACCGCCGGATTCCACCATGACCACGGCGAAATCTTTCTTATTATTCATAATCCGCGTATATTTTTGGAGTAATGCCTTGTCGCATAGCGCGGCAGCGCGGGCTCGATCCTCCTTCAGGGATTGCATTCGCTCCTTGAGAGCAGCGGTCCGGGCATCCAACTCAGCCAGTTCGTCCGCGATGCCGGCTTTTTCCGTGTTCAAGCGCTCTTCGCATTCGTCCAAAATTGCCTTGCCTTGCTCCAGATCCTCCATGAGCTTGATTTCCTTGTCCTCAAGCTCCTTGATCTCGGCATCGACCACGCCAATTTCCTTAACGAAAGCACGGTACTGATCATTGGTTTTGGCATCCATCTGCTGGGTCTTGTATTTCGAGACCTTTTCCTTGCAGGCCTCGATATCCAGCTCGATGTCCTTGAGCATGGTTTCAGTATGCTTTTTGCTATCGAGGGCGATTTCGAGCCGCTTTTTCGAGCCGCCCAGTTGCGCTTCAATATCGCTCTTTCGTTGGGGAATATCGCGGATTTCCCGCATGATTTTAATTAGTTTACGGTCCTTCTTCTGCAAAGCGACAATCGGTTCCAACGGATGCGACACGGCAACCTCCTCTAGATTTCTAAAAAACAAGCCTCGGAATGTAATCGCTCCACAGCGACAAGTCAAAGCGTTGAATTCATTTATTTACTGCCGGGATGCACCAGCTCCAACCCTTCCCGGCACATCGGGCAGTCCGACGGATCATACGTCACCGGCTCAATCTCCAGCAGGCTGACCAGCGGAACCTCGAATCCGGCCTTCCCTCCGCTGCGGTTCACCAGGATGCCGATCGCCTTCACCACGCCGCCGTTGGCCTTGACGATATCGATCGTCTCCTGCACACGGCCGCCGCGCGTAACTACGTCCTCGGCCACCACAAAACGTTCGCCCTCGCTGATCTTGAAGCGGCGCAGTTTCAGTTCGTTGTTCTCTTTCTCGACAAAAATGAAGCGCACGCCCAAGGCGCGCGCCACATCGTGTCCGATCGTGATCCCACCCATCGCCGGAGCGATCACGGTATCCACCTCGAGGTCCTGCAACTCCTGCTTCATCTTGGCCACCAGCGCCTCGCACAACTGCCCCGCGATGCGTGGATACTGCAGCACCAGCGCGCATTGGAAAAACCGGTTGCTGTGCAAGCCCGAACGGAGCTCGAAATGCCCGTTCAGCAGTGCTCCGGTTTCCTCGAACATCTTAAGTACATCTTCCTGTTTCACTGTAACTCCCCTTTCAAATCATGATTGGCGAAAACCCCGCTACCATTTCACAACTCGGGGGATGCCGTCCAGATGGATTTCACCCCTGCAG
>JBNKSB010000013.1:0-8878 GCA_050297095.1 Pontiella sp.
GGCCGGAACAGAACTGGCTGATCGGCATGGACCAGGGCTATCACGGCGATTCGCTGGGCGCCCTTTCCGTCGGTTTTGTGGATGGCTTTCACGAACCCTACAAGAAAAAGGTCAAGCATCCGGCCAAGCTGCCCTTCCCCATTCCGACCAAAGACGATCCCGACGGATTCATTCCGAGCCAACAGGTAATTGAACTGCATGCCGACCAGCTCGCCGCCGTGATCGTCGAACCGCTCTGCCTCGGTTCCGCAGGCATGAAGATCTATTCGGCAGGCTATCTGAAAAAGCTGGCCGACTGCTGCGCCGCCAACGACGTTCTGCTCATCGTCGATGAGGTGGCGATGGGCTTCGGCCGCACCGGCCAGCGCTTCGCCTTCAACCATGCCTCCATCGATCCGGATATGGTCTGCATCGGCAAGGCTTTGACGGCGGGCTACATGCCACTGAGCGCCTGCATCGTGAAAGACGAAATCTACAACACCTTTTCCGACGACGGCGAAAAAGACTGCACTTTCTACCACGGAAACACTTATGCCGGCCACCCAATCGGATGCGCCGCCGCGCTCGCCGCACTCGACATCTACGAGGCGGAAGACACGGTTAAACGCGCCGCAGAAATGGCCGAAAAAATGAGACAATGGATGTTGCCGATGGAGGAACTGGAATGCGTCAAGGAACTGCGCTTCCTCGGCATGATCGGCGTGGTTGAACTCAAGCCGGAAACCAAACCTCTGATCGCTAAAATCAAGCAATCACTCAAGGAACAAGGCTACCTCTTCCGGCCGCTCGGCACCATGTTCTACCTGATGCCACCGCTGGTCATCACCGACGACGAACTCCGCGGCGCCGTATATGCGCTTCAGCAAACCATCGAGGAGTTCTGCGAATGAATCTCAGGGGATGAGACAGATCGGCCAGCGGTGATCCATCAGGACTCCGACAAAATCCGGCCGACACACTCCATGAGTTCCTCCACCTCGTACGGCTTCGCCACCATGCCGGAGAATCCATAGTCCCTGTAATTCGCCATAACCAGATCGTTGGAATATCCGCTCGAGACGATAGCTTTGATGCCCGGGTCGATCCGAAGAAGTTCCTCCATCGCCTCGCGTCCGCCCATGCCTCCCGGCACGGTGAGATCCATAATAGCGAGCGCGAAGGGCTTCCCTTCGGCGCGGGCCTCCTGGTAGACGCGGATCGCCTCCGTTCCGTCTACCACTCCCACGGGGTCCAGACCAAGGCGCCGCAACATCATAACGATCATACGTCGAATACAGTCCTCGTCATCCATCACAAGCACCCTTCCGGTGAGGCTCTGCGGTTTCGGAGCAACCGGAGCTTCCTTCTTCACGACCTCCCCTTCCGCCGCCGGCAACCAGATATTGAATACCGCACCGTGACCCATCTCCGAATGAACCTCGATATGTCCCCGATGGCGTCGTACGATCGAATGCACGGTAGCCAACCCCAACCCGCTGCTTCCCTTCTTGGTGGTATAATAGGGATCGAACACCTGGCTAAGCGCCTCGCCCGAAATCCCCGGGCCGGTGTCGGCGATCGACAGCCGGACATAGCGGCCGGAAGGAAGCCCGCCGACACTTTTTGCATCCAGCACCTCGTTGTGCGCTTTCACCCGAACCACCCCGCCGTCCGGCATCGCCTGCATCGAATTGAGCACGAGGTTGTGTACGACCTGTCCGATTTGCCCGCAGTCCACATCAGCCGGCCAAAGACCCGCTTCGAACTCGTAATCGCAACGCACACTCGATCCGCGCAAGACGAATTCCGCTGTCTCGCGAACAATCTCCGGCAGGATTTCCGCGGCAAGTAGCGGTTCGCCGCCCTTGGCGAAGGTCAGAAGCTGCTGGGTGAGATCCTTGGCTCGCTGGGCTCCTCGTTCCGCATCCAGCAAACAATCGCCGGCGGCCGCCATGACCTGGCCCTCACGCATCGCTAAAGCAATGTTGCCCATTACCACCGTGAGCAGATTATTGAAATCATGGGCGATTCCGCCCGCCAACTGTCCAAGAGACTCCAGTTTGGCCACCTTCTGCAACTCGGACTCCAGTTTGGCCTGACGCTCAAGCTGCTCGCGAATCTGCCGGGTCTGCGCCGAGACCTGTTTCCGCAACAGGGACGCCCAAAGCAACGCCGCTCCGGCACCCAGAGAAATGACCGCCATGGCAAGCAAGGCCGATTTCACGGTGAACAACGAAGGCGGCTTCAGGACCGTGATGTCGTCTCCACGGCGGAAGAGGATATTGAACGACTTCGTCCGTCCAATGGGATTCTGCTCGATGCGGTAAACGCCGACGCAACGCAACAGGCTACCCTGCCTGAGATCCAGATTGGTTCCGGCGTCGCTATAGCCAAGGAAACGCACCGCCCCGGCCCGCAAGTAGAGCAAAGCCCCCTGCTCCGTCTGCAGGATATCTTCGAGATGAGCATCGATCCGAACTAGGCGATCATCCAACTCCGCATCGACCGCGTTGCCACCGGACCACATGGCCACCCTGGGCGATTCCGCATTGGTCGCGTTGCGCACCTGTGCCTCCCGCAAGACAATCCGGGATCCCTGCCGTCCTGAAAACCCGACCACTTCGACCGCATCGCCGAGCACAGCCTCATCCTGATCGCGACAAAAGACCTCCACCCCGGCATCGCCCGACTGTAGAATAAACCGCCCCTCAGCCGCATAGGTGACAATGCCCGAGGTCCGCACCCAGCGGTAGGGAGTCTGGAGCGGCCCGAACTTCCGGAGAGTAGCGACAGAAACCGTATCGACCGAGAACGGATCAGGCAAAGGCCGGGACTCCACGACCACCTCCTGCGAATCACTTAACAGCATTTCGATCCCGACCTGATGCCCGTTGTCATCCGCCTGCGCCACGCAGACTCCACGCAACTGCACAACCGCTCCGACCAACTGCGCCGCCGCCTGATCGGAGAGCTTTGAATCCGCCAGCCTCGCCTGGAACACCCCTGTCGGAGTTGATAGCCGTAATACGGTCCAACGCCCATCCTCTTCAGCAGCACGCACGTATCCTTCAATCTCTACCAGCTTCGCCTCTTCCGCACCGCCTAGTGATTGCTCCAGCGTGATGGCGCGAGGGGCGGGTAATTGGAGCGCCCCTGTTTCCTCGAATCGATCGCATAAAACTATCGGGGCAAACGTACCCGAACCGGTACGGCCGGTTACCCGCACCGAGGTGCCGACCTCCGGCGGCGTGACGTGTCTGGAACCGTCTAGATGAACGCAAACGCCCCGGGTTGAGTCCTGTAGAAAAAAGAAATCCGATTCCGGGTCGGCCCAGGTCACAACCCCGTACAACGCTACTGGGTAGCCTTGGGCGGCTTCATCGAGACCCAGTCCGAGCACCTGCACGGCCCGCCGAAGCTTCAGGCCCGGCTCGCCTGGGCCTTTCGGAAGGAGGGCATCATCGACCTCCATCCAAAACGCATCATCCAGCACGATCTGAAGCCCACGCATCCGTAATCGACCGGTTGCAGTGAGTCGACTCCCCACTTTCGGTACAGCCGTCTGGCCCGATTGGACCAAGATCTGATCGCTCTCATCCCACAAAACAACGCTCCGGCCAGCCTGGAAATCCCGCACCACCCCCTCGACCCGGACCCACGAATTTTCCTTTTCGTTGCGGAGGTCTTCTCCGCTGAAAACTGGCAATGAAAAATGTTCGTCGGATGCCAACGGCCCGATTGCCCGCACCTTGTCCTGTCCCGAAACCCAAACAATGAAACGGCCCACACTCGTGTCCGGCGCCTTGTACAAATTGCAGAGTCCGTCGACTTCCACCCTCTGTCCGACAAATTGCCGCACCGGCTCCGCCTCATCAATCAGAACAATCACTTCGACCCCATATCGGCCAAGAGTGACGTGGAGTGTAATGTGTTGCGGATCACCCTCCTGCTGCGACTCCACAAGGCCGGTAAAGCGAACCCGTTGTTTGTCCAGATCGTCGGGATTATCGAGAAGCTCGAGTGCGTCGAGCGGCACCAATGGCTCGGCGTCTCCGAGCACCGTGAACTGTAGATCCTCAGGCAAGAAGCCATTGATCGGGTTCACCCTGCACTCGAGCAATACCTTCTGCCCAGCACGGATTTCGAAGTGCTTCTTTCCTGTCGGGCAGAAGAAGCTCACCCCTTCGTTCTTCAGCCACAAAACGTCCCAACTAGGATCGTAAAAAATAACATCCGCCTCGAAGCGCATGCAATACTTGAGCCCACGCTCCGCCTCTGACAGATTCCAGAACGTCTGGTAGTTGGTCAGCTCCGGCAGATCATCAGCGCCGGCTGGAGCTTCGGCCCCGCGCGCGACGCAGGCCCCGATCATCCACAACAACGCGATGGCCAAGATTTGAAAATGACGAAGGGGGGTTGATGGGAAATCGCTTTTCAGTCGTTTTTTGCACACATCCGTAGAGGTCGGTCCGAAGCGAGGTTTCATAACCGATAACGTATAGGAAAGGGTCATGATATTGTCAAGTATGGGTGGAGGGAGCAAAACTGCACAGCACCGCAAACCGATATACCGTGCACGTTTCCGGCGGAATGCAGAGCAAAGGTCCGCGCAGGATAGTTGATTGACCACGCAGCATGGTGTAAACAGGGAACATGTACATCGACCACATTCCTGATACGTTCAACGCGCATGAGCTGGAGGAGTTCTGCGAATGAGCTTTGGACGGATCATTCTCTCCTGTCTTTTTCTTCCTCTGGCGGTCCATGCACGGGATCCGGAAATCCTGGTCAATTCGCAGGGATTGGCGCAGCAGGATCTTTCGATCCGGGGGAGCAGCTATGCAGGCGCGGGAATCTCGCTGAACGGCCTGTATTTGAAGGCTCCCTATTCCGCCCATTTCAACAACGAGGCTCCCATTCCCGCCTATTTGCTCTCCGATCCTGCCGCACACTATGGGCTAGACAATGCATCAGGCTATCTTGTCGGAACCTCCGCCTACCGCACCATACCGCAAGCGGCTCGTCTGCAGACCACGCTAGGCATCGGCACGCGGGAGCATTATTCGGCAGACATGTCGGTATTCGACTCCGGTATCGGCGGTTTCATTGAAGGTGAAAAGGCGTTGCGGATCGACCACGACGCCAACGGTCTCAACCGCTATTCGGGTGGCGCCTATGCCCAGCAGTCCGTCAACGACTGGCAGCTGGATCTGCTGGCGGGATACCAGCAGAAGGATTTCGGCGCTCAGGGCTACTACGGCATTCCCGCCAATGTATATGCCGATGAGCAAACAAAGGATACGCTACTGTTCCTTGGCGCGACACACGGCGATCTGGATGGATCCTATCTCCGCGCCGCTACTGCGTTCCGCGCGTTCGACGACGAGTACCGCATTCCCAGTGCAACCTTTGACAACGGTATTCATTCGTATCTGGGTTCGGCCTTCGTCGAAGGCCGAACACTCGAAGTCCAGGACATTGCGCTTAACCTGCGCAGCGATCTGGAAAACGAGCGGATCAGCGGCGATTTGGGAGACCATCAGCGCACACGCGGATCGATCCTTATCCTGCCGGAGGCGCGCTTCGAGCGCTTTACCTTCAAGGCTGGCCTGAACAGCGTCTTCCAAACCGACGAATCCGCCGAGTGGCTCCCGCAAGCGGGCATCGACTACTTCGTCACCGACAACATCAAGCTCTACGCCTCCTATTCGGAAACCGTGCAGCAACCGGATTATCAAACGCTCTACTACTCGGATCCCTACCACACGGGCAACAATGCACTGAACCTTCAACGATCGCAAAACACCGAACTGGGACTTCACCAGTTTCTTTCGGCGCGGCTCGACTGGAAAGCCGCGGCTTTCCACCGCCGGTTGGAAAACGCTTCGGACTGGACGAAGGCAACCGTCGCCAACACGGCATGGAGGGCGACTGACCTCGGCCATCTGGGCGTTTCGGGAATCGACGCCAAAGTGAACTATCGGACCTCGGATGAATTGAAGATCGAGTTGTACTACCAGTGGATCACAAAGGATGAATACGACGTCTATGCGGGGCTGTATGAACTCGATTATCCGGAACATCTGCTGGCGTTGGCCGGCTTCTGGCAGATTACGCCGGAGCTTCAGCTGTTCGGCTTCCAGAACCTGCGCTACCAGACTGGCAACAACGTGCGTACCAGCAACGACTTCGGTGCCGAGGCATCCCTGGGCTTGCAATACGACCCCGGCTTCGCCAAGAATGTGCGCCTTTCGTTTCTGGTGGAAAACCTGTGGGGATCCGACTTCCAAGCCATACCCGGCCTAAAGCCGCGCCCCACCTCCGTCTCCACCGGAATTAGCATGACTTGGTAAAAGACATTCCTCGCAGAGATGCAGAGATCGCGGAGAAGTGCACGTTATAAACTCTGCGCCCTCAGCATCGCTGCCAGGGCCAAATAAATTTGATAGAAGAGGTTTTAAGATGGGATTTGAAAAGGGATCGTTGAGCTTCCGTATGTTTTTCGCATCGCGGGATTTGGACGAAGAAGATGTCGACAAGTTTGCCGCCGCGGCGCTGCCGCCATTAAACACGCTGGTTGAAGAAGAAGTCCACGGCTGGGTGGCCGGACGCCACCTGCTCGACCGCAACATTACCGAGGAAAGCGCCTTTCTGGGCGGCTACCTCCGTCTGACCCTGACCCAAGCCAAAAAAACGGTGCCGTCCTCCCTGCTGGCGGCCGAATGCGCGGTCGAAGAAATGGCGGTCATGGAAGCAGACGACAAGCAATACCTCAACCAGCAGGCGCGCTCCGAAATCAAGAAACAGGTCAAGGAACGCCTGCTACCCGATATGCCGCCGCAGCTCAAGGGCATCGATTTTGTGTTCGATGAACGCTCGCATATGATCTACGCCTCGGCCACGTCCGAAAAACAACTCGATGCTTTCGCGCTTACCCTAATGCAAACGACCGGCTGTTCCGCACAGGTGGCCGATCCGGAAACGATGGCCGCAAAAACAGAAAGTATCGATGTGCAAAACTGGGGCCCGGCCAGCTTTTCCGGTGAACTCGAAGACGGCATGGTCGACGGCACCGCCGGGCGCGAATTCCTGATGTGGCTGTGGTACTGCTCCGAAAAACGCGGCGGACTGTCTCAAATTCCCGATGTCGGCGAAATCGCCTTCATGGTAGAGGGCCCACTGACCTTCGTGATGGAAGGAAAAGGCGCGCATGAAATCACCCTGCGCAAGGGCGAGCCGATGCTCAGCGCCGAAGCCCGCACCGCCCTGCTCAGCGGCAAGAAACTCAAGAAGGCCAAGCTCCAGTTCGTGCGTGGCGAGGAGGCCTGGGCCTTTACGTTCGACGCCGACGAATTCGTCTTCCGCAGCCTGAAGCTCCCGCAAACCGAAACCTTCGACCGAGTCGGGAAGTTCCAGGAACGCATGGTCCTGCTCGAGACCTTCCGACAGATGTTTTTCCACCTCTTCCGCGAATTCGTGAAAGAGCGCAATGATTCGGCGGCATGGAAGAAAACCAAGGACGCCATGCGAAAGTGGGTTGCCGAACGCCCTGTTTCAGTCTAACCGGTCAACACTCACACTACATTGTAGCGACCGGGTGCAATGATGTGGTTCGGATCGAACACCCCCTTCAGGTCGCCTACTGTCTGCCAGTATGGATCATCCTCTCGCACCACGTGGTGCATCGAATTGATCCCAACCCGATAGGGAGGGTATCCCTGCTCCATGTACCGCGCTTCCATCTCCTGGATGCAGTCATGGGCCCGTTTGGCTTGCTCTGGGTTGCGCCGGTCAAACGCCAAGCTGACCACCCCTTCCATCGCTTTTGTCGATATCAGGTTGACGGTAATCGCCGCCTCAAAGCCATAGCGGGAAAACACTTCACACGTATCGCGAACCACGTCGTCTACAGCAGCTCCGTCGGCCGGAATGATCGGAAGGCAAAACAGTAGACCGCTGTCGGAATGGTCCGGGTCCGGCGCATCGAGATGTTTCCAGTCGTCGGCGGACCAATAGACTGCCTTCAATGATTGGTCGCTTGCTTCTCCGGCCGTGAATCCATAAATGGGTTGGATGGCCCGAAGCAACATCAACCGACTCTTGACCACAGGAAGGAAGGATAGTTTTTGGGCGAACGCCATGGTGATTTTCAGCAGGGAGTCATTCAGGAACATGGTTGAGGCAAGGCCATGGAGCGCCTTGCGGATTTCCTTCTTGGCGGTTTTGAGCTGAGCCTTCGTGCCCAGCAAACCAATCACCGCACTCCACGGCCCGAACCCTCCGGCATCAAGCATTTCGATCGCTTTTGCCCGGGTTTGCTCCCCTAGCGGTTCGCCCGACCTCACCAACTGCTCATACACCAAGGGTGCCATGGTGATGTATGAGCGCTCGCGGTTGCCCACATGCGCGACCGTGGCAAATACACCTCTGGCACGCAACGATGCCAAAGCATCAATTAACTCCGGAAGTTTCTCGCCGGAATTGATTTTGATAACAACTGCCATGTGCTCGTCGGGCGCGGGCATCAGATCGATGCAGGCCGAGGTGACAATGCCGAAGTTTGCCTGCAGGAAAAGCCCGTCGAGCGATGGTCCGATGCCATGCGGATAGAGGTTTTTGGTTTTCGCGCGTTCGTAGTGGCTAAAACCGGTCCGAATTGTTTTGCCGTTGCCGAGGACAATCTGCAGGTTGGAAATGCCGTTCGCCCGCGAGTCGAAGTATCCCACACCGCGGTCCATGGCATTGCCAATCAGACTCGTATCCGAGGTCGCACCGGTCACGTTGAGCATGAGTGGAAGTTGATGAGCCTTGATATAATCGATTAGCTGGCGTTGCGTTACCCCCGACTCGACGACGGCATAGTGGAACCGTGCATTGACCTCGATGATCCGGTTCATTT
>JBNKSB010000014.1:0-24923 GCA_050297095.1 Pontiella sp.
CCGACCTCTGCCGCATGCAACCCCGTCTGCTTCATCATTTCCACGATCTCGTCATCGAGGTCGCCGCCCGGTGTGAAGAAGGCGGTCCACTTGATGTTGATTCCGCGCCGGTGCATCTCCGAGACAATGGCGCGGTAGTGGCCGTCGATATCGTTGAAGACCGAGTCGACGAAGAAAATATATTCGGCATCGTGTTCGCGGGCCAGGAATTCGATGTCGTCCACCACGGCCACGGGGTCGCGCGGACGCAACCGGTCGCCCTCCAGCACGGGATAGGAACAGTAGATGCAGTTCTTGTTGCAACCACGCTTGGTTTGGATGGAAATCATCTTTCCGTTGTTGTTTGCATAATAGCCCACCAGCGTCGGGTCGTAGAATGCGGAGGGAATGGTGCGGTCGACCATCTGCAGAGGGGCACGCAGAATCCGTTCGGAAGGCGGCTCGCCCCGGCCGATTGCTTCCGCAAAATCGCACATCAGCTGTTCCCCTTCGCCGACGACGCCATAGTCCGCTCCCACCCGTTCAAGCACAGCCTCGGGCATCACGGAAAACCCCGAACCGCCCAGAATCACCGGAGCTGAGGCAACCTCCCGAATGGACTCGACCATCCGGGCCACCGCGTCGATATAGCGTTCTTCATGTGCAGAATTGACGTTGTCGACGTTACGGATGGAAATTCCAATGATCGCCGGACCGATTTCCTTCACCGCCCCGACTACCTTTTCGTAGGACTGGTCGTTTTGCAGGAAATCGAAGAGGGCCACCTCGTGGCCGGCCTCTTTCAATGCCGCGGCCACCATGCTCATGCCGAGCGGATAGACCGGATAGGGCGAGGTCGCCACGTTGGCGGAAATCAGCAAAATCTTCATTGGTCCGCCTTTTCCGCCTTCCATCCCTCGCGGTTGAGGCGGGGCGATTTGTAGGTGCCGTCGGCAATCTCACGCTGGATGACCGACATGTAGAGTTTGCCCATGGCGACTTCCTTCCCGCCGGGTCCGTAGAACGTATCCCAGGCGTACTGGTGCATTTCGTCGAGCTTTTCAACCGACATTTTGGCTGGCTTAAAGACCGTCTGTGAACCGGTATACTTGAGCCAGTCGTTGTGCAGGATGCGGCCGTCCCGCTCCATTTCCGCCCGGATCGGCGTATGCGGGAACGGCGTCATGATCGTGAACTCGGCAAGGTCCAACTCGACTTCCAGCAGGAAATCCACCAGCCGCTTGATGGAGTCTTCGTCGTGATCATCGGTGCCGAGAATGATGGTCCCCTCCACCCCGATGCCGCGTTCCTTATAGCGCTTGATGCGCCGGCGGATCACATCGGAGGTGTCGAACACCGCCTGATAGACGTACCAGCATCCGGCCTCCGCGGCGAGGTCGAGAATTTCGTCGTCATCCTTGATCGGATGCGACACCCATTTTTTCTTCAGCGGAATCATGGCCTTGAAGAGTTCCTTTTCCCACTGGTCGTTTTGCGCCAGGGAATTGTCGACCACGAACAGCCGGTTGTTGTCGATACCTTCCAGTTCCTCGATCACCTTGTCGATCGGCCGCGGACGGAACTGGCAACCGCCAAGATATGGCGTGCAGCAGGGGAAGCATTTGAACCGGCAACCGCGCGAGGCATGCACCAGGTCCACCATCTGCACGCCGCGATAGTTGTAGCGCTCGCGGTCGAGAATGTCGCGGCGGGCGGGCTTGATCAGCGCCGTGTCCGGAAAGTCGTTGCGGTAGTCGTAGACCGGCTTGAGCTGCCCCTGCACAAAATCGCGCAGCACCTGTTCCATACGTCCTTCGGCCTCGCCAAGGAAGACCGAATCGGCATGCTGCATCGACTCCTCCGCATGGAGATGGGTCGAAATGCCGCCCATCACGACCTGCTTTCCCATTTCGCGATAGGCGTCGGCGATCTCCCAGCCGCGTGGAATCTGGCAGGTCAGCATGCAGGAGATAAAGATCAGGTCTGCGGACTCGTTGAAATCCAACGTCTGCACATGCTCGTCGGTGAAGGAGATTTCCACGTCGTCGGGCAAGGTCGCCGCAAAACAGACCGGTCCGTGCGGCGGGAGATGAAATTCCGGTTGGTTCGGCATTTTCGGCCATTTGGGGTAGATCAGTTTAACCTTCATTGTTCCAGTCCTCGTTCGTTAACAGTCCTTCCGCCCTTGCGAGCGACTCGTCGTCACCGGATTCCAGCAGTATGCAACACCCGGCCTCGTCCTTTAGATGATAGATCAGCATCCGACCCGCCTGCCGCTCGGCAAGCATGCGTGCGGCGCTTTTCAACATGGTCGCCACACCGCCCTCTTGCGCGCGCTGATAGAGTAGCGGGCCCTGCAGCCCAAAATGCACCGCGGCTTCGGCCACGGGACTCGAGGGCAACGTATAGATAAACAGGTTGGCACGCGCCAACGTCCGTCCCCCGTCGATATAATCCTTGAAATAGTCGTGGTTTGCCTGCGCGCAACCATACGTATCCGTCGAAAGCAGTCCAATATTGAAGCGGCGCTCCTCGGCATATTCGATCCCTGCGTCTCGCAACGCCAGTGCCGTCAGGCAAAACACGCGTTGTGTTATGGGTGAAAACCGGCCGTAGTTGCGCACGGAATAGGCCAGCAACCCATCCGTTTTGACGAGCTTGCGCAACGAGGTTCGTTCGCCATACTCCACCACGGTTCCGCTCCGAAACATCCCGTAGGCCTTCGCATTGATCCACGCCCCCGTCATGCTGTCTCCTCCGGTTTTCGCAGGATCAAGGCCGCATTTACGCCGCCGAATCCGGAATTCGTCGAGAGCGCGTATTCCCCTTCGATCGCAATGGCCTGATCCGAGACCCAGCCGGCGGCGGCTTCGTCGGGATTGCACAGCCCCACGGTAGGCGGCACCGTTCCGGCAGACAGGGACTTCAGCGCCAGCAACGCCTCGACCAACCCCGCCGCTCCCATCGAATGGCCAATCCCGCCCTTGACCGAAGCGGTCGGACGGGGCTTGGGAAAGATCCGCTTGAAGGCCCGCATTTCCATTGCATCGTTGTAGACGGTTCCGGTGCCGTGTGCGGATATAAACGAAATCTGCCCCTCTTCGACGTTTGCCAGCTCCAGTGCCAGGGAAATGGCGCGCGCCAATCCTTCGCCATCACGCGAGGGGCCGGTCATATGGTTGGCATCGTTGCTGAGCCCCCACCCTGCAATCTCCCCGAGATTCGGTCGTCCTTCGCGCAACGCCCGCTCTTCGCTCATCAGGATGGCGTAGCCCGCCGCCTCGCCCACGGCCAGTCCCATTCGATCCGCATCGAACGGGTGCGACCCGCCGGCATCGAGCGCCATCAGGGAGGAAAATCCGGCAAAAACAAATTCGGTCAGCGCATCGCAACCAACCACGCAAACGCAGTCGGCCTCGCCTGCGCGGATCATTGAAGCCGCCTCCGCGAGCGCAGCGGTCGAAGAGGTGCAGGCCGACGAAACCACCCGGCCGCCACACGGGGACTGCAATAGCCGGCACGTTTTTTCCAGCAGGTTGGCCAGCGCGCCCGCGCGCCAATCGTCGCGCCCCGCCAGCACGGCGCGTTCGATGAGATCGACTTCGCCGGTCGTAGTGGCCAAGAGCACCGGCGCATTCGCCGGCACGGGCGACTCCCTGCCCGAGAACAATTTTTCCAGTAGCTGAAAGACCACCGCTTCGCCATCCCGGATGCCGTCAACCGTTCCGCCAACCTTGCTCGTGAAAGCCGACGTATCGAAGCGTTCCACCGGCCCGAGTGCGGTGCGTCCGGAAAGCAATCCCCGCCAACAGGCCTCCGTGCCGGGGCCGTACGGCGTGATCATATCGAAGTCTGTAACGACGGCCTTCATGGGACTAGGCAATCGCTCCGTTACGCCATCGGCGTTGGAATTCCGCCAGCAACGGCGGCAAGGTAAAACACGGCAACCCGGATTCCGCCTCGGCAAACAGCTGCACCGTGTAGCCGGTGGCGGCAAGCGTTCCGTCTTCGCGGAGAACTTCGTACTCGATATTCAATCGGGCGGCCTCAGTCCAGATCATCGAGGCCTGAACCGTGACCAGTTCATCAAGGAACAGCGGTTGATGATAGTCGATATGCAACTGCGCGATCGGCGCGCGCACGCCCGCCTCGAAAAAGTCGCCATACCCCAGCTCGCAGCGCCGGCGCAACTCGGTGGAAGCCTCCTCGAAGAGCACGGCATAATGGCCGTGCCACACCACCGCCATGGCATCGACCTCACCAAAGCGGGCACGGTGCTGCACCGAATAGACCAACGGCTCCGGGCTTCCCTCCGTTCGGGAGAAATATTTCTTCTTTCTACGCATCGGCCACCGCCAGCTTGAGAGTTGCAATCCTTGTCTCGCCCGACATGAAGGAGGCGCGAACGGCGTTGCCTTGAACGGAACATTCAACCTGGACCGCCTGCTCCGGCTCCACGACCGACAAAAACTTGGCGTTCCCGATCCGCTGCAAACGGCATTTCCGGTTGGTGAGTTCGTCCACCAGAACCAGGGCGACCTGAACCATGCAAACTCCGGGAAGAACCGGTTTGTCCGGGAAATGCCCCTTAAACCCCTTGAAGGAACAAGGGAACACAAACTCGGCGGCGATTGAATCGCCGTTCCGAGACACTTCGCCCATGCACGCTTTGATTTCCATTCTCATTCGTTAGACCAATCCGCTGAAAAATCCAATTTACTATATTCCTACGGCACAATTAATCAACCGACTGCACCGACTTTATCCGCAAAACCAGGCGGTAGTGAAAGCGTTTGTTTTCCAACACGACCCCAAAGGGATAGAGTTGTCCGTCAACTTCTTCATAATTGAAATAGTGAATGACGCTCTGCGTTCGCCACCCTCTGGAATACACCTTTCGCGCAAGCGTGTGCTGCGGGCCCTCGAACACATATTCCACCTTCAGCCCGCCGACCTTTTCCCGGTAAACCAGACTGTGCTGCTTGTGTTTCAGTTTCGCGTTTTCCGACGGCGTCCATCCAAGATAGATCCGGCGGATATCCTGGGCCACCGACTCCGAGAAATGGGCTTGGACCTTTTCTAGCTGCGGAGGCATGAAGAGGGTTTCCACCTTGTCGCCGACCCCCTTGAATTCAAAAAGCTTGATGCCCGCCGGCGTCATACATGACAGCATAAACGATTGCTTGCCGGCATCGACGGCCAAATAGCCCATGCCTGTCATTTGCTTGCCGAAGAAATGGAACACCACGCTTTCGAGCAGCTCGAAATCCTGCGCGACCGCCCGGTCGAATTCGGTCACCACCTCCTGCGGATCGACGTCGCGGTAGTCCGCCTTGGGCGGCGTCTCGAACGGAATGGACGCGCATCCCGCCAGCAGGAAAAGCATGGGCATCCATAGCAGCCTTTTCATGACCGGTCCCCCAGCATGAGCCGACACAGTGCCGGAACCACCAGCATTGAAGTGACATAGCCGGCGGTAATGCCGCACATCAGGGTGAGCCCGACGGAAAACAGCGCGGGATGCCGCGCAAACATCAGCGCTCCCACGCCGATTAGCGTCGTGCCTGCGGAAAGCGAAATGGCCGTGCGTGTTCCGAGATTTAGCGAATGGGCGTAGGCATGAACATAGAAGATGCCGTAGTCGATGCACAGGCCGATCACGATAATGCCGGACAGCAGGTTCATTACATTGAGCGGCCGGCCCAGCAAGCTCGACACCGAAACCACCCCCATCACGCCCGCGGCCGCAGGGGCCAGCACGATCAGAGTCATGCGCAGGTTCTTCAGCATCACAAAGCTGACCCCCAGCACCAACACGAGCGCAATCAGTGAAGTCCGGATGAACTCGCGGGTGTAGTCGTGGGCCAGTATCCGGGAAATGGCGTTACGCGAAATGAGGACCATCCCGGGCACCCTATCCTGCACGGCACTCATGGCTTCGACATACTCGGGTTTATCCGGAAAGAAGCTCATCACCTGGGTACGCCCATCGCGTTGCTGGACGAAGCGCTTCTCCATCTGCGACAGGATCAGGTTTCCATCGGCAGCACCACCGGCCGAACCGGACTGTTCCAGCGACTCGAAGAACGGATCGAACGCATCGGCCGCAAATCCGAATTGAGCTCCCTTTTCCTGGATCAGGGACCGAAGCGACTCCACGCGCTCCGGCGTCCAGAATGCATTCCAAAGCCGTCGATTACGGTCGCGCGTCTTGGCCGACTTCCAGATGCGCGACAGACTGGAAACCTGATCCGCGCCGATAGCTTCCACGGCCAGATCGTATACGCAGTCATTCAGTTCCAGCGCGGTTTGATAATCGTCGCTGGCGACGGCAGCGATGGCCTGCCCCACCTCGCCCGATCCCCAGATTTTCTGGAATTGCTGCTCATTCTCCATGATCTGCTGCTCGGTCCCGTCCAGTTGCTCCACGCTGCCGTCAAAACCGACGCGCAAGGCGGCCGGAAGACCAGCCAGCAGGAGTACGACAAAAAGGGCAGCAACCCAGCCGGCGCGTTTTTTCGTCCATTTCAGGGTCGACAGATCATAGGCTCGCAGGCTGTTGTGCTTTAGATAGAGGGGCAGGATGAACAGCGCCCCGCATACGGCCAATGCCACGCTGATTAGCGCAAGACATCCGAGCTGCCGGCACCCCGGAATCGAGCTGAACAGCAACGCGAAAAACACCCCGCAGGTCGTCAACGCGCCCATCAGCAACGGACGGGCCACCGCCCGAACCGACTCGACGGCGGTCGTGCCGCGCCGCACGGCGATGTAGACATGGATGCCATAGTCAACCGCGATCCCGGCAATCACGGAACCGAATCCCAGCATGATCGACGATAACGTTCCCAGCACCAGTGCCGACAGGTTGATGCCCACCAGCAACGCAGCGAACGGTAGCAAAAAGACCAGGTTGGCACGGGCATCCTTGAAAAACAGCAGGAACAAGAGAATGAACGCGGAGGCGGCCACGCTAACGGTCAGGGCGATATCGCGTTTGATAATCCGTTCGTTGCTGATGGTGTGCAGATGGCCGCAGACGATCGTTGCATGGATGGCGGGAGGCCGTTGCGTCAGCTGCTGATCAAGGTAGCCGATCAGTTCATGAGCCCCCTTGGAATCGGTGAAAGGCACCGAGGTTTCGAGGACCATCATCACATGCTGTCCGTCACCACTGACAAGATGCCCTTTTTCAACCCGGATGTTGTAGCCCATGGAGCCCGACATCGCGCGCAGCCGCTCGATCATGCCCTGCTGCAGGTCGAGCGGATCGCTCCTGATCAGGGATGACATGAACGAACCTTCCGGCTTGAGCAACTGGATATATTTCCTGCGGAGGGCTCGCTCGACCCCCGCCGGGGTCAGCTGATTCTCCAACATGCCTAGCTCGCGGGCTCCATACAGTTCGGCCATGTTGCCGAAAAAAAAGGAAAGGTCGTTTATCAACTGCTTGTCGTCGACCGTCTCGAGCACATTCAGGATGAGCGGGGAGTCGAGCGAGTCGGCAAACCGGTCCACGGCCTCGAACAACTCCATGCGATCAGCACCGTCGTCCTGCGAAAAGGAAAGTACCACCTTGGCGGAAAAATCGAGTTCACGCAGAAACCGCATGGCCTCCTGCGACCGGCTTCCGGCGGGCACCATCACCTCGATCGAATGCTCAAGCGGGACCAGCAGCAACCCTGCGGCGCAACCCAGAAGCAATAGGCCGACCCCTAGCGCAACGGCACGCCGGCGGGTACGCAACCTGTTGAACACGCGGATGAAGCGATCACCCCTCATCCGGCTCAACCTTCCATTCGGAGGCATCCACCGGGGCGTTCAGGACGGTGTCGTGAAAGGTAATCGTGGTGCGGTCCCCACTGACGTCCTCGATGGAAATGCGCTGCACATACTGGAGGTCGTCACGCACCGAAACCACCACGCGCTTGATGGCCTTGCTCGCCATGTTGTCGGCCAGAGGAACAAACTCCATTTGTAGTGGTTTTTCGCTCAACACCGTCAGGGCGTAGTCCTGCGCCAACGAAGCAAACCGTCCCGAAAACCATTTTTCAATCTGTCCGAGCACCTCTTCGAACATGGGATCGCCCTTGGTTTTCATCTTCTGGATCTCGTTGGTTTCCTCGTCCCATTGCAGTGCAACGTCGTCGTCCAGCACGAGGACATACTTGATCGGCGAATCGATCCGCCAGGCGAGCCGGTCCGGATTTTCAAGCGTCAGGCGGCCCTCGATCGTGATGGTGCGATCAAACACCTTGAGTTGCTTTTCCTGCGTGAAACGGGTTTGCACCGTCTTGATCGACGAAAAGCTCTTTTCGAGCGATTGCAGAAGTTCCGCGTTGTCGGAAGCCGCCGCGACTTGTGCACACAGAAAAAGTAGAATCAATCCTCTCATTGCACCGCTCCCGATTTTTTGTGGTAGACCTTGATTTCCCCGCGGGCGACGCATTGGTCGCCCTTCATTACCGAGCCGCGGATGATGCCGAAATCCCCCAGCTTGGCCTCTTTGTAGACGGTGGTGTCGAGTCGGTCGCCCACGAAGGCGTCCCCGAGGATTTCGAGATTTTTGACGCCAAGCAGATAGCCTTCCATGGGTTCGTCGAGATGGCGCGTTCGAAACCCGTTATGTGCCGCACTCGACTGTGCGATCACTTCAACGAAGGCAGCGGGTTCCAGCCGGCCATGCTCATCCACGAACACGCAGTCTTCGCCGATGAAGCTTTCAACCACGGCCTCGCGCTCGCCCACCGTGCGCAGGATGTCGACCACCTTGACCGGGCTGCGATGCGGCACATACTCATCGACGGGCAGGGGCAGATGATCGATTTCATGTTCGCGTCCGACATTGTGCCAGCACATGGGATCGGAAGCCAGATAGTCGCCCGTAATCTGATAGGCCGCACCGCGGCATCCGTAGCAATGCTCCACTTCGTCGCAGATGGCGCAAGGCCCCTTGAGATGCTTGCGGAACCCGCGCAGATCCTGCAACACCTCGCTGTCCTTGATGATGTCCGCCAAGGGGTTCTTGAGGACATTGCCCACCACCAGGTCGATGCCAACGCAGGGCATCACGTCACCGCGGGCATTGACGTAGAGTGAAAACTGATGACGCATGCATGAATCGCCCGCGAGCGGCGGCTGCGGCTTCCAGTCGCGCCCGTGCTGGGTGCGATCAATCTCCGCGAGCTGTTCGAACAGCTGCTCCACCTGCTTGGAATCGACGTGCAGCCATTCATTTTCCGTCGCGGCCCCCTGGGGGGTGATCATCTCGAAGTAGGGTTCGATCTGTTGTTCGCGAATCCAGGTCCACAGCACGGGAATTTCGTCAAAGTTCTCGCGGCAGATTACGCTGCTGATGGCCATGGGCTTGCCACCGTCGCCGTAGCCGGCGGCCTTGAGGTTGGCCAGCGCGGCAACAATGATCTCGTTCGCATCCTTGCGGCCGCACATGTTGTTCTGTATTTCGGGATCGCGACTATTGAGCTTAAGGACCACCTTGGCATTGAACTCGGCCAGCCGCCGGGCGTTTTCGGCGGTGATATTGGTGCCATTGGAAAAGATTTCGACGCCCATTCCGTTTTCCCGGATGAAGGCGACCATCTCCATGATGCCGGGATAGATCATCGGTTCGCCGCCGAGAATAATGATTTTGCGCGCCCCCAGGTCCCGCGCCTGCAGGATGGTGTTTTTACTCTCTTCGCGGGTCATTTCCTTCTTGTCGCCTTCGATGTCCAGATAGCAATAGGGGCATCGGAAATTGCAGATTTCGCTGAACTCGATCTCCATCGAAAGCAACCGGTTTTCTTCGGCCGCCTTGCGAATCTGCTCGATGGAAAAATCAGGATCGTCGAATGTATGGCAGGCCATGTCAGGAATTCCTTGTATCGATAAAGCGCACGGGTTTGCGCGACTGCGAGGTGAAGACGGTGCGGCAGATTTCAGAGTGGGGCTGTACAATCACCTCGGGAGTGACGCGCAGACGGGCCTGTAATAGGCGTTCGATCTTGCCGCTATCCATCTCCTCGTTTTCCAGGGACAGATGGATGGATAGGTGGTCGGACAGCTGGTTGCCGGCGGATCGCACCTTGAGGAAATATTCGCCCACAGGGGAAATCTCGTCGAGGGCGGAATAGACGGCCTGCGGATAGAGGCTGGTGCCCTGTATCTTCAGCATCTGCTTTTTGCGCCCGAGGATGGGCCCCAGGCGCGGCGACTTCCGCCCACATGCACAGGGCCGGGAATCGAGAAAGCTTATGTCGCCGGTGCAATAGCGGAGCAGCGGCATGCCCTCGGTTCCCAGCGGTGTCACCACCACTTCGCCTACTTCTCCGTCGGGAAGCGGGGTGCCCGATTCGTCAATAATTTCAACGACGCCCAGTTCGGGGTGCAAATGCCCGCCGCACTGTTCCGTGCACTCGCAGAAGGTCGTGACGGTCTCCGAAGAGGCATAGGTGGAATAGACTTTCGCGCCCCAGCAGGCTTCCAGCTCGTCCGCCACCTTGAGCGCTTCCATCCCTTTTCCGCGCAACGGCTCGCCAATGCAAACGAGCTTTTCGACCGATCCCGCCCGCAGGTCGACTCCGTGCGCAACCAGAAAGTGCCCCAGTTTGCGCAGGAACGACGGAACGCCCACAATGACGGTGGGATGGGTCCGCCGGATGACATCGCAGTGGCTTTCAAGGGTTCCATGCCCGTTTCGGATGGCGGCGGCGCCGATGGCGCGTACGCCCAGAAAATAGGCCAAGCCGGCAATGAAGCAGCGATCCATCGTGCAGGTGAGCAGAACCACGTCGGATTGAACGATGCCGCACGACTCGAAGGATTGCTTCTCATTGTAGGCCAGCCGCTCAAGGTCCCCTTCGGTGTAGACCACTTTTGTGGGAACCCCGATTGTGCCGGACGAAAACACGATGTCGACAATGCGGTCCGGATCCACGGCGATCAGGTCCTCGTTATGCATCGAAACCTGTTCCTTGTCGGTCAACGGAAGGTCATTAAGCAGGAAGGTGTCCGGATCCAATCCGCGAAGTTTTTCCCGGTAGAACGGCGAGGCTTCTTGGCAATAGGCCATGTGTTCACGAAGCAGGCGTTCCTGTATGGAAGCGATTTCCTCCCGTGAACCAAACTCCAGGTTCTCGTATTTCCGAAAACGACTCACGCACAACCCTCCATTCGCGCGGTTTCTTCAGCGATAATCCCATGCACCCGCTTTTTCAACGCAAAAGGACTCATCCCCTCAAATGCTTCCGGTTGTAACGCTCGAAGCTGGCGGATCCTGATCCGTCCAGGGCTGAGCTTCAGGGACCCTTTGCGGGGAATGCTTTCGTTTCCGGTCAGGCAGACAGGCACCAGCGGCGTACGGCACTGTTGCGCCAACCGGAACGCCGCCCCGTGGAACGGGCCCATCTTCCGCGATGCCGAGCGGGTGCCCTCGGGAAAAACCACCAGGGAAATCCCCTGCCCAATCAGCTCGCCCCCCCTCTTGAAGAACGCTTCGGCCGGCATTTCGCGAATGCTCAGGTAACCCGCCCAGCGGGCAAAGCGCCCCAGCACCGGGAGACGGAACGGCCACGTGTTAACCACCTGCACAAACTCGTTTGGAAGAAATGCCATAAGGAAGGGGTCCGATGCGGAACGATGGTTGCAGATGTAGATGCAGGGGGATGGCTTCGTATCCGCCTCGGCTTCATAGTCCACCTTCACGAGTGGCCTCGCGAAGCCTATCACAATGCGCCCATACACCTTGATGTATTGCCTGAACCGGCACATGGCCGCACGGTGGGACATGAAGGGGGCCTGCACAACCATGACCAGCGTCAGTGTCGGGATGACCACCAGCGAACCCGCCAGAAATAGGGTATAGAAGCTGATGTTGAGCACCAACGTTGACCAAAATCTTCTCATGGGCGAACACCTACTCGGCTACGCCGCCCTTTCCGATTTCCTCGATCAAGTCGTAGAGATCGTTCAGGCTGCGGATTTCCCGGACACGCTCATCGCCCCGTATGGTCACTCCGAATTTTTTTTGCAGGGCCACAATCAGATCTACCGTATCCAGGCTGTCCAGCCCCAGCTCGGTAAAGATTTGTGCCTCCGGGACCAGATCGTCCTTCTCCATCTCGAACTCCTGTTCGAAGACTTCGTTGACCATCTCAATGATTTTATCTCTCGACATAGACTCCTCCAAGTGGAAACGCTACACCTTGACTCAGCGATCCACGGTGTAATAATGCTTACGTATACTATATTAGAGATAATGCATTCAAAAAGATAATAGGAACAAAGCGACGGATTTAGTGACGAAAACTCATCATTTACTGGCCTTCATTCTGTTGCTGGCATCCATCCGGGGAACGGCTCTCGGCGGGCCGCCCGCAGAGGCCCCCCTCCCCGCGCCCTACAACCTGCTGCTCGTCGGCGCAGGGTCCTCCCATCCCGGATGGGGCGAAACTACGGAGCGGGTGGAAACGGTGGATGTCGTCTTTCGCCATTGCCGGCATTTTTTCACCAAGCCCGAGGGATGGATCCGGGGTACGCATGAATTCTGGATCGAAGTGCCGGCGTCGTTCATCGTTTCCGACAGCGACTCCAACGACCGCAAGGACCTCGGCATCATCGGGGCAAGCTTCCTGTTTGCCTGGGTCTTTCCACAAACCCCGATTGGCGAACCCTATTTCATGATCGGGGGAGGACCGGTCTACGTTGCGGCGGACATCGACGGCGTCGGCTCCGACGTGTGCGGTAACTACCTGGCCGGCGGCGGCATCCGGCTCAACCTGGTTGAAAACCATCCGATCAACCTGGAGGCCCGCTTTCACCATATCTCCAACCTCGACATGGCCGAGCCGAACGTCCCGCTGAATTCCACCAAGGTCTACCTAGGCTTCGCCCTGCCCTTTTAAATCAAGCCAGCATGTATTTGTATGCGCTGCATACAGGCACGGATCGGGTCCATAACGACTTCTTTTTATGCGTTTCACCAATATTTGCGGTCGTAACGCTTGTACATGGTAAAGAGCTGCCAGCCAAACCGGATGCCGCCCAAAACAAAGCGAACATGGTCGCGGGCAACCGCCAGATCGCAAATCCGCACATCGTGCGGTGCCTCGACCGCCCCGGCAATCAGTTCCTGGGCATAGGGCTCGAGCCGAATCATCGACTGAAGCCATTTCGAGGTGGGCAGTTCGGGATGAGGCCTAACCAGCAGAATCTTCAGTTCCATGCACGTCATCCTCCAGCTAGACTCAAAACTTCCGGCAAACCAAGGCGGCATTGATCCCGCCAAAGGCAAAGCTGTTTTTCAGGATCGTTTTCAACGGCCTTTCAAGCGGCGCCTGCACATGCTGAATGCCTGCGCATTCGGGATCGATGTTTTCCAGGTTGTGCGAGGGGTAGATCACGCCCTGCTCCATCATTTTCAGCGATGCGATCAACTCGATGGCACCGGACGCCCCGAGCGTGTGGCCCATGTAACCCTTAAGGCTGCTGACGGGAACACGGTCGCCAAAAATCTCGCGAATAGCCGCCGCCTCCTCCACATCGCCTTGGGGGGTGGCCGTCGCGTGCGCACTGATATAATCCACATCCTGCGCAGCGAGACCGCTTTCGCTCAACACATCGCGCATGCAACGGATCATGGCCTGCGCGTTCGACTGGCTGACGTGCGCGCCACTACCACACGTACTGTAGCCCACAATTTCGCCGAGGATGTTCGCGCCACGTGCCACCGCGGAATCATAATCCTCCAACACGAGAATCCCGCCGCCCTCGCCGCACACCAACCCGTCGCGGTCTCGATCAAACGGACGCGGGGTGGTCGTCGGCGTATCATTATGGTTGGCGGAGGTGGCATAGAGCACATCGAAGGAACCGGTTACGGTGGGATGCAGCTCTTCGGCCCCGCCACACAAGACCACGTCCTGCCGCCCGGCACGGATCAGGTCGTAGCCTGCGCCGATCGCCTGAAGTCCGGATGCGCAGGCGGCGGAGGTCGCCATCACCACCCCGCTGATATTGAGATACTGCGAAATATTCATGGCCGCCGTATGCGAAACGCATTGGAAAAACTTCATGGATGTCAGCTCGCTCAAATCGCGCTCGGGCAGCATGGTCTCGAAGGTTTCGTTGATGCTTCCGGCGCTTCCCATGGTAGAGCCGACGATACAGCCGGTGCGCCCGCCGCCCAGCATGGCGGCATCCAGTCCGGCATCCGCCACGGCCTGTTCGGCCGCCTGAACGGCGAACATGGCAAGACGCCCCATGGACCGGCGCGCCTGTCGCGGAATCCGCTTTTCATTTTCCAGTACGGCCGGCGCGGCCACCAGCGAACGTAATCCCTTGTAGACCTGCCAGTCCGTCATGGTCTGGACGGCACTCTTGCCGGCGGCCAATCCTTCGCACATGGCGTCGACCGTATTCCCGAGCGGACTGATCACGCCCATTCCCGTCACAACCACTCGCTTCATTGGTCCAGCCTCCTATGAATAAAACCGTTAAACTGCGTCTTGTCCACCAGCGCGCGTACCACGATAAACGACGACATCATGGCTCCCATGACGCCGGGGAGCAGTGAGCTCTGCCCCGCAACATACAGGTTGCGCAACGGCAGTTTTCCAAACAGGTTGAACTGCCCCATCTTCTGCTTCACCCCGTACGCCGAACCATCCGGCGAACAGAGATAGTCGCGGAAAGTCAATACGGACGACGAGGTCAACACTTCGAAGTTATCACGCAACTCGGGACAGTGGTCGAGAATGCGTTCCACAATGCGCTGCGTCTTGGCTTCCTTGTAGGCGGCATAATCGGCGGAACGTTTTCCCATGGAGGACCCGGCCCACTGAGCCAGGTCTTCCGGGCACGATGCCTCGAAGGCCGTTACGGTGCGACAGGATTGGCCATTCACCTCCTCCAGGCCGCAGGCGAAAAAGAGCGCCGAGTCGCGGTCGCACGCACCGGGGTCGAACATCTGGTTGAGGTCGCTGTCGGGATAGAGCGTGACCATGCAGTCCTCCATCGCATCCGGATCGGTACATATGCCGAATACGGCAAAAAAGCCGATCGACGGTTCAAAATCGGAAATGCGGTTGATGAAGGCGTGCCGGAGATATTCCTGCGGAAGCGTTTCGAGTACCTGTTTCGGATGGATCGTGAATATGGCCGTGTCGAACCGGATCTGCTCGCCGCTATTCAACCGGAAGCAACCCACCCGGTTGCCTTCGATTTCCTCACAGGCTACGATGTGGCGGTTGCAGCGGATGTCGACGCCGGCCGCGCGCAGAGCCGGCTCGAATGCATTCACAAAGGCCTCGCCCCCGCCACGGATACGAACCAGCTCGCGAAACATCCCCTGGCACATGCGCGCATGGTTGGCAAACGATACCTCGTCAGGCTTGACGCCATAGCACATGCAGTAGGCGGACAGCAGCGTCTTTAGCTGCTCGTTGTCGGTCAGCTTGTCGAGAACCTCTTGCAGGTTGGAAAAATCCTCTTCCACCGGATCAGGCGAAAGTCCCACCTGCCGGATATCCATGTTCACGGTTCGATCGCACACTGAATCAATCAGCCGAAAATATTCATCAATCGCATCAATTTCCTGCGGAAAGTCGGCTTTGAGACTGGCTTTCAGTTGATTCTCGTTGGGCGGGAAGCAATAGCGTTCCCCGCTTTGCTCAAAGACAAACCGGTTGGTATCCGCGTGTTGAAAATGAAGGGGCTCGATGCGGTCGCGGATTCCCAGAATGCGGAGCATGTCGTTGAGCAGACCTCCCTGCTCGAATCCACCGGTAAAATGGAACCCCGTATCAAACGGAATCCCCTTGATGCGGAACCGGGCCATCGAACCGCCGATGTGCGGAGCCTTTTCCAACAGCAACACCTTGCGGCCGTGCAAGCCCAATAGCAACGCTGCCGTCATTCCACTGATGCCGCTCCCAACAACAACGTGGTCGTATTTCACTTCCGCACTCAAATCGCCAATCCACCATTCACGCCAATCACCTGCCCGTGGATATACGACTGGGCATCGCTGCAAAGAAAATCGACGGTCGCCGCGACATCCTCGACCTTGCCGAAGCGGTTGAGAGGGATAACCTTCTTCACTTCCTTTTCGGGAAGATCAGCCGTCATATCGGTTTCAATTACACCGGGCGCCACCACGTTTACGAATATGTTTTTCTTCCCGACTTCGCGGGCCAATGCCTTCACGGCACCGATCAGCCCGGCCTTGGACGCCGAATAGTTTACCTGTCCCGCCTGACCGATCTGGCCCGAAGTGGAGGAGATCACCACAATGCGCCCGCGCTTTTCGCGCAACATTGGAAAGAGCACCGGCTTGATGACGTTGTAGAAGCCGTCGAGGTTGGTGCGAAGTACCGCGTCCCATTCGTCCTTGGTCATCCAGACCATCAGGTTGTCGCGGGCAATGCCTGAGTTGAAGACCAGCACGTCTGGTGGCTGCTCTTCGCAGCGCTTCTCCAGCGCCGCCCGGCTCTGGTCGTGATCAGCCACGTCGAAACCCATGGTCTCGCACGAGCGACCCATGGCCTCTATTTCAGACTTTACGGAATTCGCTGCGTCCGCGTTGCGGTGATACGTCAGCCAAATATCAAATCCCGATTCAGCCAGCTTTAACGCAATCGCACGCCCGATTCCGCGGCTCCCCCCTACAACCAATGCAGTCTTCATATAATCACCCTACTCCGTTCCAATTCAAAATAGATGGCCGTCACTGTACAAAAAAGGAGCTTTTGCACAAAAGCTCCTTTTTTCTACATTGCGGTTGAATTCCCGGTCTTAATCTAGGGCGCGGCCAGCTCTTCGTTCAGCTTTCGCACCAACTTATCGTTGAGCGCAATCGGCAAGCGCCGCCAAT
Source organism: Pontiella sp. (assembly GCA_050297095.1). GTDB lineage: Bacteria > Verrucomicrobiota > Kiritimatiellia > Kiritimatiellales > Pontiellaceae > Pontiella. Next base: position 16,850 of record JBNKSB010000014.1, read on the forward strand.
CACCGGAAGTCCCGATTCCATCGTCCCATTCCATGATCACGGCTCCATCCGCATTGAAAACTTTGTAATGCATGTCGAGGGAACAGGCACCGGCGCCAAACCCGACCACGATGCGCGCGGCAGCACTTCCGGGATTATAACTCTTGATTTTGGCGAAAACCGTATAGGAATCAGGAAGCGGTTTGATCTCGCTTTTGTCCTTTACCAGCGTGGCATTGTATCCCGTGCGGTTGAGCCGGTTGATCAGGTCGGTCTCCATGTAGGATCCCACTTCGTTGCGGTAGCCCCACTGCTTCTCTTCCATCTTATCGGGACTGCCCCGGTCCGAAAGTACGAAGATTTTTATCTTTTCACCTGACGCGGTCATGGGTGCTCTTGACGTCGCGCACCCGGAAACAAGAACCATACCGCAAATTGCGCCCAAAACTGCCATCGTTTTAACACCCATATCTACACCTTCCTTTTTTTTTCTTCCCATAGGTTGCAAGACAAAGCCATCCCTTGAATCAACCAGAAACTCCAAGAAAGAGGTTGAAATCATAGTTGTACAGCCGGCGTGGTTCAAGCCGGTTTTGATCACTGGCGGAGGTGCTCCCCATGCAGGGCACCGGTATTCTTGCCCGAGACATCGGCTCGCCATCATCCCATTGCTTTATCCTTCGGATTTAAAACCTGAAAGTTGCGCCGAACTGTCCATAAAACCCGCTCATATCGATTTCTGCTTCGTTGCCAATCGCGCTAAACGAGGTCCATGTATATCCCCCGTTGTCCGTGTAGAACCAGTTGACATAGGGGTTGTCAGGATTCAAGTCGTACGAAAAGTCGGCATAGCCCAGTTGCAGGACAACGCCCAGCATACCAATATCATAGGTCATTTTGACGCCGCCCTCCAAACCGCTGCTCCCGGAAAGTTCCATGGTTTCATCGGTTCCGCTTACATCAACATCCCACTCTGTGTCACCCGGTACAATTACCCCCAGATATGGCCCCAACGCCAGGGAACCACTCTCCGTCAGTTTGAAACGGCATCCGATATCGCCGGCGGCAAAGCCCGCCCCGAAGGCTCCGTTGCCAAACAAGCCGCCACCAACCAATAGGTCTACGTAGCAAATCTCGGCATCTATCTCTACACCCACCTGCAAGGAGCCATAGTAGGAGCCGGTTCCATCAATTTCCTCACTGTAGGCATAGGGGCCGTAAACAACTCCAATGCCCTTGTCATCGAGATCCGAACTGGACAAGCCACCCAGCGGCTTGACCTCTGCGCAAAACCTGACCCGGTCGGCATGGCTCGTCAGAGATAGCGCGACAACCAGCCCCACTAGCATAACCATCTTCGTATTTCTCATGACTTCTCCTTCCTTTATTGTTCCGGCATGAGTTGAAAAACATTCCCTGCAGGGATACTCAACAGCTTCCGAAAAACCCTTGCGTTCAAATACACCTTTTCACAGAGAAATCCAATTCCATTCTTCCCTTTCTATAATCGGGTTGGGTTTAAGGGGAAACATCAGAGGAGCAATCAGCCAGAGGGGATAGAAGCTGAAATAACCACACAGATACAAGATGCCGAACGTCTTCGCCACAGCGAAGCAAACGTTCGGCATCTTGACTCGAAGAATAGCCTGCGAAATTCCTCAAGAAAACAGCCGCAGGCTTCCTATCTTATTCGCCGTATACAATCGTAGTGTCAGTTGCGAACAACCAACCACCCAGAAACATATTTACGGTATGGTCAACATGGTGAACCCTGGAGATACCCGCCTTCTGCATAGCGGTATGTACACCGGAATCCCCAAAAGCGAACATTCCGAGAATAGCCGTCGTGTTTCCCGAGCCCTTCTTAGTCGGTTTGGCATCCTTATCCAATGCAACGGCGAGATGCTGTGCCGGAGATGTTACATGCGTTACAATTCCACCGGCTACACTCGGGCCTCCCGGATAAAGATTACTTGCGCATCCCGTGGTAAACATCAGCGGAAGACTCACAGCAAATACAGATACTATCAGTGCTAATTTTTTCATTTTTCCTCCATTTTATGTTTTTACCTTTTCACCAGTCTCTATTTCCCAACATGACCTCTACATATACCTCGCAAAGGTTGCGTCCACTTTAACGTCGTCATTTTATTTATACCATTCGTTATTGTAACAAATACATTACACGTTCTACGCATTTTATAATGCTATTTGACCAGGATGCTTCTGTAAGTAAACACTCGGAAACTGGTACGCATTGCGCAGCATTCGCGGACTGTGATTCCGGAATGCATACTCACAGAGGATTAGAGCGCTTTTGAAAAAGAGTTCCGCATCGGAACTGCGGGAAGCAATGAATGATCCCCCTCACCTTAAAGGGAGAGTCCCGAGGGCCTTCCGGGTTAAACCGGTCAACATGATTCCATATCGGCGGGTTGATGCCTCTCTCCGGCCGCCCCCCTTGCCGCTTAAGTTATTACACCATCCCGACAGAGCTTCCCACTGGCCGTTTTCGGGAGCCCCTCAACAAATGTAATGAATTTCGGCACCATATGCGGAGAAAGCTCGCGCAGACAGTGCTCAACCAAGGTGCTTTCATCAATGGCTCCGCACCGCACCACCTTGGCGCAGGGCAATTGGCCATAGCGCGCGTGGGGCCTTCCGAAGACAAGTGATTCCTCGACGCAAGGATGCGCATCCAATACCGCCTCAACCTCTTCGGGGAATACCTTCATGCCCATGAAATTGATCAGACTCTTCCGGCGCCCAACGATATACAGATTGCCGTTTTCATCCAAACGGCCAAGGTCCCCGGTATTGAACCACGTCCCTTTGTGCATCATTTTCCATGGTGAGACATAGGCGCTGAACATACCACGCCCCCGCAAATGGATCTCGCCAATCCCTTCCGCATCACGATTTCTCAACGTGAGTTCATAGTCCGGAAGGATTTGCCCCACCGAGCCCCGTGTTTCGCGCGGCGCATGGTTGATGAAGGGAAGGCCGACCTCGATGATTCCATAGGCCTCCGACAGGTCGAAGCCGAACTTGGACGCAAAGGCCTGCGCCACATCCTCCTGCAGCTTCATGGAGGTCGAGATGGCCATGCGGACGTTTCGCAGGCTATCCACATCAAAAGCGGCGGATTTTGCCATCGTGTAGTAGTGGAACGGCGCGGCATAGATGAACGTACCCTTCCCTGTATGGATCGATTTAAGCAAGGAGAGAGGAAAATCCCCGTAGCAGAGGCAGATGGTGGCGCCCCGGCGCAGGAATAACAGAATGCTCACGACAAAATGGTAGCTCATCGACAGCACCCACAACACGGTATCGTCGGCAGTAATCCCCATCCCCTTGTCGGCGGCGTTCGTACGGTCGTGAATGGCCTCGTGCGAGAGCAACACCCCCTTGCTCTGCCCTGTCGTTCCCGATGAAAAACGGATAAAGGCCGGATTAAGCTCCACAAATTCACGATTGCACGGAACTGCCGCGGAGGAGCACGACATCAGACCTAAACGCCGATCAACGAGCAACGATTCGGGAATATCGTTCCCCTCGTAACCGCACAATTGCTTTTCAAACAACAGGCAGTCGGCATCAATGCGAACCAGCTCATTATCTACCTCATGCGGCGCCGATGAAGCCGGAACGGGAATCACGACCGCGCGCAAAGACAGGATGGCCAGGCTGGCGATCACGTAGTCGATGCTGTCTGAACAAAAGAGGGCCACACGGTCAACCGGCTTCATGCCGCAACCCGCGAGGAATTCCGCCAACCGGTCCACACGTTCAATCAGGTCGGAATAGGATAGTGTCGAATGGCCATCCTCCAATGCGATTGCATTGCCATCCCGTTTCAGAACCCCCTGCTTGATCGTTTCGTAGATGTTTTTCATGAACAAGCCTCCGCCGCCGCCTTTCCCGCCGCTTCGCCGGTTGCAATACAGGTTCCCATCACACGTGCCGAAGCCAATGCCTCCGATGTTGCCGAAAGGCATCGGCCCGCCGCAAGTAGATTTACCATATCGGCGGATTGCAGGCACCGCAGAGGAATCTCATAGAACGTTCCATCAGGCAGGTATTCCAACTGCTGGCCTGCATCCAGTTGCCAGCGTTCAATGGGCCATGCGCATCTTGCTGCCGCATCCCTGAATTTCCTGCCCGACAGCACGTCCCCCCGGTCGAGTATGTAGCGTCCCCGCAATCGTGCCCCTTCGCGTTGCATGACATACGGCGAGGTTTCAGCAATCTCGGCCTCTTCAAATGCCGCGACCTGATTACGCAAGACATCAACAAGCATGGCTATGCCGGACTGAAGCTCCGTCTCCCCGATATCCGGCGGTACCGCCAGCTTAAGGCAATCGGGCGCGCTGAATACCGTGAACTGGAAATATTCCGGAAGCGCGGTGTTTCGCAATGCGTGCGGCACCTTGATCGGAAGCATGGAATCGTCCTTCAGCCCCTGCAGCCGGACCGAATACCCGCCCAGAAGCTCCTCATTCGAATCAAGGGTTCCGGCGGAGCAGCGCTGGAGTACCGATCCGTTTCCACTGCATTCGATCACCACCTTCGGATGTATCGAAACGTCTCCCGCCTCTACGCACACAATCCGCCCCGCATCCTCCCGAACCGCGGTCACGGCCGTGTGCATACGGATCTCCAGACGGGATTCAGCAAACAATCGCGTTTCAAAACAATCCAGGAGACGCGAGGGAAGGCAAGGCCACACCCAAACGCGCCCCATCCGCGTCGGCTCAACGGAAACAGCCGAAACAATCTCGCGTGAAAGCCCGTCATTCAGCAGCGCACCGTCATTATCGAAGAGACCGCAGACAGGAAAAGTCAGTCCCGCCCGTAAAATGCCGCCTAGCAGCGGACGTTTTTCCAGCAGCAGGGTCGACGCACCGCATCGAGCGGCGGAAATCGCCGCCGACATGCCGCCGATCCCACCGCCAACTATCAGAACATCGCATTCAACTTCGGTCATGACTCGCACCAGCACAGGGGTTGACCCTCTCAACCCTCACAATCCGGACCATCATACACATTGACGACGCGTTGGCAATGACACCTAATTTAATTTGACCATTTTAGTACTTAATATAAAATCCGCTCTCATTGAAAGGAAGGGAAGTCTTCCCGTTAGCAAAATTATTAACCATAGGAGGATTACACATGAAGAAAATCATTAGTTGCACGATGGTAGGTGCCCTGATTCTGGCAGCTGGCTGTACAGGACCGTTTGCACTGACCAAAAAACTCCATACCTGGCAAACCAGCTTTGAAGGGAAATGGGTCGATGAAGTCGCATTCCTAGGCTGTGTTATTCTCCCCGCATACAGCCTCTCGGCTCTCGCCGATGCAGTGGTCTTCAACAGTGTCGAATTCTGGACTGGAGATAACCCAATGACGGCCAGCCTTTCCAAGGATGGAGAACACGTAACAATGACCTCTCAAGAAGACGGTTCCATCCTAATCCAGAGCGATGCCGGTGTCTGCGTGCTGGAGAAGAGCGCGAATGGAGTCTGCGCACTGGATGCCGAGGGCAATGTCCTCTACACCGCCAAAACAATAGAAGGAAACAAGGTGCAGGTTACAGACGCACAGGGCGAAGTGGTTCGTACCTTTACCAAGTCATAACGATACTCGTACATAGCGGTGGCGGTATTATCGCCATCGATTTATCCAAGAAGGCTCTGGTAACTGCCAGAGCCTTCCTGGTTTTTCCGGCGCAGATCTGAAGGCCCGGCATTCCAATGAAGACGCCGGGCAGGCAACCGCTGAAACAACGGAACCGGAACCTGGAGCATAACTGGCACCTATCTGCTGCGGCGCTTGGGGGCGCACAGGCGGGCCAGCAGGGTTTCGAGCATGAGCTCGTGGGGAATGGAGCCTTCGGAGAGCATTCGTTCGTGGGTATCAACAACCAGTTTCTTGCATGCAGCCAGCCGGGAAACGGAATGGGTCGCTGCCTGATTGGCAATCTTCGTGGCACGGAACCAATGCATCTTGCGCGGGTCGTCGGGCATTTCGGAAAAATAGTCGTCCAGCTCGGGATCGGTCGACCACTGGATACGGTTGCCATTCATCCGCAGCCAGCCGGCATCCATGTACTCCCTGAAGCGAAGCAGGTTCTGGAACAGGTTTTCAATCTGAATCAGCAGTCCCACGCTTGACTGCTTCTGGAACAGGAGTTGGCGGAACACCCGGATGGCATCACTCAGGCGGCGCTCCGCCACAGCATCGGTCAAATCCCACGCCAGCGCTTCGCTGGACGCCGATGTAATGGTTTGCACATCCTCCAATGCAATCCTGGTTTCATCGCCCTTGAAAAGCACCATTTTTTCGACCTCATTCATGATCTGACGGGTCTCGAAGCCGGTTTTGTCGATGAAGGCATCAAGCGCATCGGAGTCGATGGAATACCCCTCGCGCTTGAACAGCGTGGCTGCACGCTGGAGGGCGACGGGCCGGGCCTCGTAATCCTTTTCGGGCACGGAATATTCGGTCGGTTCGCAAACCTCTTTGAGAGCCTTGAAAAAAGCGGTGCGTTTATCGATTCCCGGTGCGGATATAATCAGGAACTGGTCCGGCGCCAAACCGGCCTTCAAATCCTTGGCCAGCTCGCTCAGCAGACGCTTGACCTGTTCGTTTTTCATGATGACCGAGTTGGAAAGGAAGGATACCTCGCGGAACCACACCACTTTCCTGCCGCCAAAGAGACCGACGGTGCGAAAGGCCGCCAGACACCGGTCCACCGATGCCGCGGCATCGTCGATCACCCCTGCGTTACCATCGACAACCTCCAGCGACAGCGCCTGCTCCTCCGGCGGGCACAGCTCGTCCACCTTCTTGCGGGCGTTCAAACCCACCAGATATTCGTCGTTGCCGTGATAGAAATATATATTGTCGGCCATCCGTTAGTTCCTCTTCCAATCCGGTCAAGATATGATTTAATGCGCTCGTTTAAAACCGAAAAGCGCATAGGGATGGAAAACAGAATGATTATGGACAGCATGATCCCAAAAGCAGATGCACTGAGAAATCATGCTGTCCCAAATTATTCTGCCAAGTCTCTTTCTTGTGAGGCCTCGTAATGAAAAAGACAATCTGGGCGCCGTGGCGCATTGAATACATCCTCAGCGACAAGGACGCAGGGTGCTTTCTGTGTAAAATGTTCGCGGAAGAGAACGACCGCGACAATCTGATCCTGAAACGCGGCAAAACCTGCGCCGTCGTCATGAACCGCTATCCCTACACCAACGGCCACCTGATGGTGGCTCCCTACCGCCACCTTGAACACCTCTCGGACATGACGCCCGCAGAGCGTCTTGAAATGGTCGATCTCAGTATCGAAGCCGTGGACATACTCAAGGCCGAGCTGAATACGGACGGACTGAACCTCGGCTACAACCTGGGTGCGGCCGCCGGTGCCGGACTGAAAGATCACGTTCACCAGCACATCGTGCCGCGCTGGATCGGGGACAACAACTTCATGCCCGTACTGGCCGACACGCGCGTCATGCCGCAGGCGCTGATGGAGCAGTACGACGTGCTTTACCCGCTGTTCAATCCATAACCCGAAAGATCCCCCACCCATGCACCTCCACACAAAAACCGCACTTGTCGCCTGCGCCCTTGCACTCGCCCTCCCGAAAACCGGCTTTGGCGAGGGAACCAACGATTTGTCCAGCCTCTTCGGCATTACCGTTACGAACAAAACCTCGGAAGCCGAACAGCTGTTTGAATCCGGCTCGGCCTACTACACCGGCGACGGAGCGGAAAAGAACGCAGCGAAAGCGATGGAATATTTCAAGAAGGCGGCGGATCTTGGCTTCGCCGAGGCGCAGTATAATCTCGGCGTTTGCTGCATGACTGGCGAGGGTGTTGAACAAAACGAAGAGGACGCGGCAAAATGGCTGCAAAAAGCATCGGAACAGGGTGTCGAAAAAGCCATATATCCATTGGGGCTCTGCTACTATAACCTTGAGCAATATACGGAGGCCTACGCCTGGGCGCTCGTCGCGGAATCAAACGGCGACACTCGACTCAAGAACATGCTCGAAACCATGTTCACCGAAGACGAAATCGCCGC
>JBNKSB010000015.1:0-6233 GCA_050297095.1 Pontiella sp.
GCGACGGCATGTATGCGGCGATGAACATTGACGAGATGGAATACTTCATCAAACCGATGAACTGCCCGTTCCATGTAGAGATCTACAAATCCGGCCTGCGCTCCTACCGCGAGCTGCCACTGCGCTGGGCCGAGCTGGGAACCGTCTACCGCTACGAAAAGGCCGGAACCCTCCACGGACTTTTCCGCGTCCGCGGCTTTACGCAGGACGACGCACACATCTTCTGCACCGTTGAGCAGATCGAGGACGAGGTAAAGGAAGTCATCCGCTTCTGCAACTTTATCTGGAAAACCTTTGGATTCACCGAAGTGAAAGCCTATCTCTCGACCCGCCCGGAAAAGGCGGTCGGCGAAGAAGCCCGATGGGAGCAGGCCACCAAGTCGCTTGAAGCGGCGATTCAGGCCGAGGGACTACCCTACGAAGTCGACGAAGGCGGTGGCGCATTCTACGGCCCGAAGATCGACTTGAAGGTCAAGGACGCCATCGGCCGCGAATGGCAGACCAGCACAATCCAGTTCGACTTCAACCTGCCGGAACGTTTCGATCTTAAATATATCGGCGACGACGGCGACGCGCACCGGCCCTACATGGTGCACCGCGCGCTATTCGGTAGCCTTGAGCGTTTCTTCGGCATCCTGACCGAGCACTATGCCGGCGGATTCCCGGTCTGGCTCGCGCCGGAACAGGTACGCATCCTGCCGCTTTCCGACGACCAGCTTGACTATGCCGACGAGGTCATGCTCAAGCTACGCGAGGCGGAAATCCGCACCACCGTCGATAAAAAGCAAGACAAGCTGAACGGAAAAGTAAAGAAAGCCCAGCTGGACAAAGTGCCCTACATGCTTATTATCGGCGGCAAGGAACAGGAAAACAACCAGGTGGCCGTACGTCATCGCCTACGCGGCATGAAAGGTGCGACCTCGCTGGATGAATTTATCGCCCAGCTCAAACAGGAAGAGCTGGAAAAGAGAACAGTAGAGATGGAGGTTTCAGATTAGAAAGCAAAACTTCAGGGGAAGACAACAACGCGAGCCGCAGACCCGGATCAATCATCGCATCCGGATTCCGGAAATCCGCGTAATCGACTACAATGGCGATCAGCTGGGCATCATGAAAACCGGTGACGCCCTCCGCCGTGCACAGGACTATGGTTTGGATCTCGTGGAGGTTTCTCCTACGGCCAAGCCACCGGTTTGCCGCATCATGGATTACGGCAAATACAAGTACGAGCAGGAGAAGCGCCTAAAGGAAGCCAAGAAAAACCAGGTGCAAACCAAGCTCAAGGAAGTCAAGTTCCACGTCAATGTTGGCGATCACGACTATGAAACCAAGATGCGCAACCTTAATAAATTCATTGAGCACGGGGACCGCGTAAAGGTTTCCCTGATGTTCCGCGGACGCGAAAACGCCCACCGCGAACTCGGCTTCGAAGTAATTAACCGCGTCATCCAGGACACCGTGGAATACACTACGGTTGATCAGGCCCCGCGTCTTCAAGGCCGTTTTGTTACTGCCATACTCGTGCCAAAAAAGAAAAAAGCCTAATCCAATCCAACATCCAAAACCTACGACCGGGAGCCGTTGATATGTTCGAAGCAAACCTGAAACCGCACCAAAAGGTCGTAAAACCAAAGAAGGCGAGGCGCGTTATAGGGCTCGCCTTTTTTTTGTGCACCGCCCTCTCTGCCCAAGCCCAGACCAACATCGTCCTGGGCACCGCCTTCGGAACAAATTATGGGGTTTTGGCCACAAGCAGCCAGATCAGCTCCCTCATAGACAGTAAAGGGTCGCTGACCATCAACTATGCGGGCACCACCCGGGTCACCTTGACCAACCAGGTCGACGGTACCATCAAGGTGGCCAACAATTTCGACCAGTTCACGATCGATGCCGGTGGCGGCTCCATCAGCAACGGGGACGAAAAAAGCGTTCTCGATGTTAACGGCGGCACAAACCTGATCATCAATGGAGGAAGCTTCATTGGCACCGCTGGTTCCAGCACCACCACCCTTCCCCCCTTTCCCGGGGGAGGCACATCGTACTCGTATTCCACCAATGCTGCACGCGGAGGCTTGATTTACAACGTACAGAAGGCCCGGATTATCAACAGCCACTTTGGGGGAGCAACCTACGCTCTCGACGAGAGTACCATATACGGCACCGAAGGATTGCGAGTTGCGACGACGGGGCTTTCTTTATCCAACGCCGTCGTTACAGGAGGCAATGGCCAAAAGGTTTATTCAGCAAACACCGACACCTATAGCGTCGGGGGCTACGGGCTGCACGCCGAAAATTCATCAGTGGTCAACATCACCAACGGAACAGTCCGTGGTGGACAGGCGGGCAACGCGCAAGCGGATGATGGCCGCACATCCTACTCGATTGGCGGGCATGGCATATATTTGAAAGACTCGACCCTCACCATTCAGAGCGGAACCTTCCAAGGCGGGAATAGCGGAACAGCCGATATTTCGAGGGCCGGACATGGCGTTTATGCGGAAAACGCGACGGTCAACATTCACGGAGGAACCCTAACCGGCGGCACTTCTTCTACGAGTGGATCCGGGTTGTATGCGATCGACTCGACGGTATTCATCGACGGGGCGAACACCACCATGCAGGGCGGCGTTGATGCCACCGCGTTCACGGCAATCAACAGCGACGTTACCATCAATGAGGGAACGTTCACCGGAGGAACCGGTGCCACCGCCCCATTCGGGTTTTCAAGCCAGGCAAACACTGGCCATACCAACAATATCATGTTGAACGGCGGCACCTTCAACCGGATCGGTTTCAGCGGAGGGGGAACACAGTACCTGACCGCAGGCACCAATGGGTTGACTGTTACCGGCGAACTGGAGCAAAACGGCGGTTTTCTGATCGTTACCAATCTCGACAACGCAGCCTTTCAACGCACCATACTAAATGCAGGCTCCATGCAATTCGCCAACGCTTTCACCTTGGAGAATGACGGCTATTTCACCCTTGCCTCCGCAGACAGCAGCGTGGAACTCCTTAACGGGGGCAACCTTACTTTTGCATCGGGATCAACCAACTTCATCGCGGTGGATTCGGAGGGGAACTCCGGCTTGTTCCAGGCCGGCACGATCAATTTCCAAACCAATTCAAGCATGAGTGTCATCTCCGGGATTACCGGATTGCCGGCCGGAACGGCTCTCACCACTACGGTTGCAAAGGCCTCAACCGCTCTCAATGTTATTACGGCATCCCAAACCACAAATTCAGCGACGCAAGCGAACTTCGAACAAAACGTCAACATTATCGGCATCGGCTCCGGCCGTACAGGGCTCCAGGGCATTCTCATTGAGAACAATAACCTGAAGCTTGAATTCGCGACCTTGACATTGCGTGAGTACTGGGGGGTAGCAGGAGCACTTGGTACACTGGCCGATGAGTTGGATTCGATCGCCAACTCCGACATGCTGGCCACGATCGATGAAATCGCCGACCCCGACCTTTCCAGCAAAGCCATTGAACAGGCCTACTTCACCACGTTCAACAATCAGGAGGCCGCTTTGCAGGGTATGCGAACTGCAATGGGCCAGTCGCGCTCGCGCAACTCGGAATTCCGAGACCAACTCAAGTTAACTCCTCTTGGAGCAAAAGGTCCCGCAGCCAATAGCCAGTTGCGGGGCTGGATCAAGTACAATGGTCAATACTCCACCCACAATGCCGAAGGCATCAATCCGGAATACTATGCCGTTCTGAACGGCGGCACGGTTGGAATCGATACCAGCATCGGAAGCCTGTTGATCGGAGTCAGCGGCGGCGCTAGCCACTATCTTATTGCGCATGATGAATCCGACAAAGCACAGTCCACCACCGATGCCTACCAAGGCAATCTCTACGGGACATATGGAATGAAACGCGGCTATCTTGAGGCATCCCTTGCCTACGGCCAAAACCAAGTCGATACACGCACCGCCGAACCTTTCCTCATTGAAGGCAATTTCGACGCCACGGTGGCCAGCGCCTATTTGGGCGGCGGATTCGACATGTTCGACATCAAAGATGCGGTGGTCTTCACGCCTGAAGCATCGGTCCAGTACAGCACCTACGAACAGGAAGCTTACACAGAAGAGAGCGACGTAGCTGTTCCCCGCATGATCGACGATTACGACACGGATTCGCTGATGAGCAGTCTTGGGATGAACATCGCCATGCAAAACACCCAGACCCTCGACACCTTCGGATATCGGATGGACCTTCGCTTCCATTGGATGCACGAATTCAATCCCGACCCCGACGATATGACGTTCATGCTTCAAGGAGGCACCCACTCATACCCCCTTTCTCTTCCGCGCATGGATGAAGAAGTGTTCCGCGCCGGGTTTGGAGCTTCGTTCTTCAATGTAATGCGGCAACAACCCAAGAATGTGATGTTCCGCATCGACTTCGACGAACTATTTGGCGACGGTTTCAACGCGCACAACCTCTCCGCTAAAGTCGTGTATGCCTTCTGACGCACACCGACCAAGATTTAAATAGAATTTTCACCAACCCGCCCGTGCACTGGGCGGGTTTTATTTTTCCTGTTTATTCCTATTCTTTTCCATATCCACTCGTTAAGATTTTTCCAGAAACTGGAACAATACCTGTCATGCAGGGGATTTGTTCATGTCAAAAAGCAAAGGGGACCACCATGAAGAGACGTACCATCGCCATCGGCCTGTTGTGTAGCGCAAATCTCATCGCACTAACAGGAACCCTCCAAGCCCAAACAGACCACTACATAGAAAACCAGCGATATGTCGTGGGGGTCAGCGATGTCGCCTGGGGCGATACCTACGTTGGACAATCCTCCTCCGGAAACGCGATGATCGTTACGAACTGGATCAACGGCGCAACCACGAACCCGATCACCCTCTCCGTCCAATCCCTTCAAATTGGTGCCGCAAGCAGCTTAAGCAACCTCGTATATATCGGGGAAGGCGGAACCCTCCAGATTGAAGACAGTGTGATGGTCCTTGGAACAAACAACGGAAACGCCCTGTTGCTCGACAACCAAGGATCGTTGTTTGTGCAGTCGGATTTTAACGCCCAAATGGGGGGCTTTTTATACGCTAGTGGAGCAAACCTGAAAGTCGGCGGAGAAATCTCAAACCTTGATGATGTTGAAGGCGGGCTGAACTTTACCCTCACGGGCGAAAACGCATCCTGGAATTTTGGAACGAATACCTTAAGCATCGGAACCACGAGCGGATCCAACAGTGTCACGATCGCTGGGAACTCGCAAATGGCTATCGACAATCTATCGATCGGCACCATCGGAACCACCAGCAATAGCCTCGTCGTTACGGAAGGAAGCCGGGCTTCAATCCAGAGCAACATTACTATTCAAGGTAGCGGCAATTTCCTGAGCGTGACCAATGGAGGTTGGCTTGAAGTGGGCATGGACTTTGATGCAGGCATGACCGGATTCGATCTGGGAAAAGGAGGCGGCCTGATCGCCCACCAAGCCCTGACCCTCGGCAGCATCACCAATGGCTCCTTCATCGTTCTCGACGGAATGCACGCCGTATGGGATCGAACGGGCCTGACCATGGATATTGGTTCCTCCACCAATGCCAACGGCAACAGCCTTACGGTCCGCAACGGGGCCAATGCCTATGCCGATCAGCTGAATCTGGGTTCGTTCTCCGGCGCAAACCTGCTGACCATCACCAACAACGGCACTGTACAAGCCGACAACATTCAGGTGGGTTCAACCAACACCCAAGGCAATGCAGTTCGCATCGCCGATGGCGGAAATCTCATTCTGAACGGCACGGGCTCATACATCAATGCCTCTAACTCGATCTCCGTCGTTGAAGGAGGCAAACTTACGATCATGCAGAATTTCGGCAGCGCCCTCGGATGGAATAACGATGCACATTTCTACTGGAGAAACGGCGGCATCATTGAATGCTTTGGTGCCGCTCCCATTTTCAGCAGTTACAGAGTCAATGACGAGTATACCGAATACGGAACTCTCTTCCTGCAAGATGGGCAAATACTGGTGCTGAACGGTCTCGGAGCCACATGGAATTCCGGAAGTCACAACCTCCACGTCGGCGACCTTTCCTCCGGCAATGCACTGATACTTACCAACGGCGCAACCGCAACCGTCAACAGCATGACGGTCGGTGATTTTGCAACTGGAGGACATGACAACCACGTCGTTGTGACGGGTGCAAGCTCTACATTGACGGCTATCAACGATATTGAGCTGG
>JBNKSB010000016.1:0-20484 GCA_050297095.1 Pontiella sp.
CCGAATATCAGTCGCCTGCTTTTTCCCAATATTTATTAGAAACGATGAATCCGCTTTGGTGGCGTTTTGGCGAAGGCAGTCCCAGGTCGCCCAATGCTAGTCAGCATTTCCTCGTACAAAGTGGTGTACAGATACGATTCCATCAAGGAAGCACCTCATCCCTCCGTTGCAGCAATTTGCTGTAAAAAAAAATCCCCTTCCGAAAAGAAGGGGACCTTTCACTTAGCGGAGCGTGTCTACTAGAAGCGATGAATGATTCTTCCACTGACAACATAAGCGTCGTAACCATCACTGCCAAAGATGCCATCAACATCGAAGCTGGCCTCGGTCGTATCTAGAGCCCATGTGACAAAACGCAGGCTGGCTCCAACCTTGACGAGATCTTCCTCTCGTGCGACGAGGGCGGCAGACAGCCCAGAAACATTGTTCATGGTATAGGTTTCGTCATCCATTTCATCGTTGAACTCATGCAACCAATGGGCACGCAGCTCGGGCTGTATTCCCATCTCCATGCTCTGGATGTCGATGTCCTGAACCGAGGAGAGCGTTGCACCGAGTTGCGTAAGATGCGACCACTGGTCATAGGAATCGTAGTCCTTGTCGGCAAAACCCACGTAGGAGCGTTCGACATAGGCATCACGTTGGTAAAGTGTATTAAGAATAGATGCTTCCGGCGTCAAGACCCCAACTCCGAACAAGGAAACACCAACACCTCCACCAAGATAAAGACCGGCGGTATGGGCATCATACTTGCCCCTGTACTGAAACTCGCGCTCTTTGGTTTCCACGGCGTTCAGAGCATATGTGGCACTTACGTCAAAAAAGAGACGCTCACCATGGGCAGACAAGTAGGCGACGCCATGACCAGTGTCGGCTACGGCATCGTGACCGGATGCGCCATCAACCACCGTACGGGTGTATCCTGCACCCACCCCCATCAATAGATTGCCGAAGCTCTTGTCGAGTCCCAGCATGGCTCCTCCGATCCTGGCCTCATAGGAGGCAAAGCCATCCTTCTTATCCTGCTCGATATACGAACCGTAGCCGCGTCCCCAAGTCTGCCACTCGGGCGGCAGGTCGGTTTCGTCAACGCTGACATCGGGAACCACGGCATCCATAGCGCCCATTACATCGCTATAGCCAAATCTGTTTTCTATGCTATCCGACAAGTTACGGATCCCCTCAACGTTCACCATCGACTCCATCCGATCAGACCAGGAGCGCATGGCTTCCCAGCCAGCAGCCCCCAAGGGAGAGGAGGAACGAGGATATCCGACTTCATCGAAGCGGAGTTGTGAACGGACCCGATCCTGAACCTGATCAGCAAACATCGATTGCAAGCCCACCAGCGTGGAAGCCATCTCAGCCGTCCGAAGGAAACCGTTGGTCATTGCAGGCCGGGCTGCATCGGCAGACGAGTAATTATCTGAAATATATCCATAGGCTGGAGTTCCATTCGTGACGGAAAGCGACAGAGCGCCCATCGCCTTGCCGAAATCCGAAGACGTATCCCCATCCACTCCAAGCGCCACATCCAGATCACTGGCACCGTAGGTAGCCGTCAAGACTCCCGGAGCACTTGTGTTAAGCGCATTAATCGTACCCAGCCAACCGAACTCGCCCCCCGAGCCGACAAGCGCGACATCGTCTGCACCAATCTGATAGATCAATGTCCCGGATGCAGTTGCAAGGTCGAACGATGCACCGTTGGTTATCACAACACTTCCCGCGTTGATCGTCCATTGGACCCCGTTGTTGATCGTAATGTCCGTTGCATCAATCTGCCCCAAAGTGCTTCCATCAAAGGTGGTTTCAATCTGGCCTCCAGGCCGGAGGATAACACTCGGCCCGGTAACGGTACCCAGCCCAAGATTCAAGGTAGCTCCATCACGGACGGTCAAACCGTTGTTGAAGTTGGCCGCAGCTGTTTCAGCCCCCAGTGCGAAAATACCATCCAGATTAAATGCCGTTCCATTAAAATTCATGGTGCCGGTTTCAATCGTAGTGTTTTGGAAGTGCGAAGCATCCCACGCATTAATATCAGCGGTCCCCCCAGTCTGCCGCACTTCATCCATCAAGGTACCCTGAATGGTCAAGGCCGATGTATTTGTTCCTGAAAACAAGAGTTCACCGACCAGTTGGCCTCCGAAAAGAGCGACAGTAGAACCTTGTATTTCCAAGCTGGCCCCGTCCGACCCGCCAGAACCAGCGCTTCCGCCCGCGAGAATCGAATTGGTAATCGTCACGTTGGAGTTCTTGACCAGCTTCAGGCCGGCACCACCATTGGCTGTAGATCCGGCCGCTCCCACTGCGGTTCCGCCAGCTCCGCCCGTCAAAGTTGAGTTTGAGATAACCAGAGATGCGGTTATGTTTGTTGCAGCAAAGCCAGCACCTCCATTGGCCATTGCCACACCATCTCCATTGTTAAAGTTACCACCTTCTCCGCCGACCGCCTGGCTGTTGAGTACAAAGTTATCGTGCTTGGAGCCAGACAACGTGATGCCATTTCCCCCATTGGCAGATGAACCGCTTATTGCACCTGTAGTCGTTGCTGATCCCCCACTCCCTCCTTCTGCATAGACATTGGTTAATGCCATAATGGCTACCTGGTTGGGACCTCCTCCGGCGAACAGCCCATCGCCGCCGGAAACATTCACAACGAAAGCACCACCCGAAGCTTTAACGACACCCCCATCCCCGCCAATCATGCTCGAGTCGGAAGCATATACCTGTGATTGTCCGGTAGAATAACCTCCGCCACCATATGCCTTTGCATCTTCAGTCAGACTGCTTGAAAGGCTAATAATGCCTCCATGACCGCCGGTCAGTGTACTTGAATCGATATACACGGTGCGATCCGTAAGAAACGGCAAAAACATAAACACCCGAAGACCATTCCCGCCATATGCACTATCCGTGATCGTCGAGTCGGTAATGAAGAGAGCATCTCCGCCAGTCAGCACACTTCCACTAATGTGGTGCGGACCATTCGCATTCGCAATATATACGGCATCTCCCCCCGTAGATCCGGCAGCCCCGACTATATTTGTATTAATCCTGTCAATTGCAAAGACCGGTGAAAGAAATAGCAGAACCGATGCAATAACGAGTGTTGTCCTATTCATTGTTCCCCCTCGAAAAGTTTGGATTACGTCACAATGGAGCAGGCTCGCATAACCGAAGAAAGAAGTCATGCGGAAAGTGCAATAAAGAGACGCTTTGTGGATTGGTCCTTGGCACTGGACGCTGTGCGCCAGGCCGGAAACCAAATGCGTCCTGAGTCGTCGAGGTCCCCGCTACCCATTGACCGGGCCGGCAATGGCCCGGAGCAGACGCTGTGGGCCGTGTGTCCCACCCGGCGGATCCAGACAGCCCGCACAATGGTGGGGACGGCTCAACAGGCGAACGAGCGGGAAGAATGACAAGGCGCCGACAACCAACACCGACTCGTATTGGCTCATCAACCGTGTAGACTAGAGGTGCCCATCCGGTGCAATGGGACATACGCGTAAGCTGAACGAGAAAACACCTGACCATGGACCGGGCCTACAACGGAACAGCGCAATTCAGCGGCCACTCAAGAAAAAAAAAAGCCCGCAAAAGCGGACTCTTTTCTTAGCACAAGTTAATCGAGCGATTAACGACGTGCTTTGCGGCGGGCCAGAAACAGACCAAGGCCAGCAACACCCATCAGACCCAGCGTAGCCGGTTCCGGGATTACAACAGTGACGTTGGAAGTAATATCGCCCGGAGTGAAGGTCTGAACATCGCCAGCTCCCACGGGAGGCGTCAGAGCATCAACAACGTCGCCAGAGGAAGCAATACCGATTACGTCGCCCACTTCAATCGCACCTCCGTTGGCGTCGAAGACGAGCCATACAGTCTGTCCTGCAATAGTGGCAGGATCTTCTTCGAAGAGCCCCGTGCCGTATGTTCCACCAGCAAAAACAGGTCCAACCGCAATATCACCAGTCGCATAAAGACCTGAGATATCCGCGAGATTAATCTGGCCGCCGCTCACAAAAGAGTTGAGGTCAGTCGTGAAGATTTTCGCGCCATTTACGTAGGTTCCCGCCGCGAACGCAGTGCTTGATGCATCAAACAGCTTGCCTCCCTGGTAACCGAAGCTTGTAAGGTCTGCAGATGCTGAAATCGAAACAGCAGCGACAGCCATTATAGCCAGTACTTTTTTCATTCTATTTCTCCTTTTCATGATATCAGATAAACATCCATGTCTCTCTGAAGTTAATTAAATTAGAACTGCTTGTTAAAGACGATTTGACCAGCGCTTGCTTCAAGCCAGAAACCTTGGCCAACCGGAACTTCTACACCACCCGCAGGGTTAAAGAGACTATCAAACCAGCCGTAGCCCGCAAAATAGGTGTAGATATCATAAGTTGTACCATTATACACATAAACCTTCTCGTTACCGGCGAAACCTGACACGTCAATATCATCGAGTGCCATCGCTACTGGGTAAGGATTTGAAACGAGGTTAAATCCAGTGGACACCGCTACCTGTATTGAAGTTGATGACGGAACTTCACCAGCCATCATCACCACGGCACTTGCAGCACCTTGATACCAAACAGCATCACCCGCGGAAAGAGCCACACTACCCGCAGGGTTAAAGAGACTATCAAACCAGCCATAGCCCTCAAAATAGCTGTAGATATCATAAGTCGTACCATTGTACACATAAACCTTATCGCCACCAGCGACTCCACTAAAGGCATTATCCAGCGTAACTTCGCCAGCCGCACCGCCAAACTGCGCAGGGGCTACAAGTGAAAACCCGGCTGAGGGCAGTGTGTTTTTCGCATAACCCACGATATTTTCGCTATATACCTGAGCGGATACAACAGAAGCGGCGAAACCCAATACAGCCGCTGTCATAACTAGCTTTTTCATTTTATTACTCCTTTGTTAAGTGAACCCATTTCACCAAGTGTTCGTTTACTACACCTCTGCCCCCAATTTAGCAACCGAATTTCCTGTCTTTCTGCATTCAAAATCGTAAAACCGCGAAATGACTCAGAAAAACAGTCTATCCATCCGTCGCCCTCATATGAGCGTTGGTGTCTGCAACAGGAAAGGCCGAACCCATTCCGCCTCTCCTATTGTCAACCCGTATATAATAAACCAAAATACCGCCGCGAAAGCAAGCTAGGATTTGATTAGGCTTGTGCCTACATAAAAGAGCGCAACACCGTTACGATCAGCATAGCATACCGGCATCAGCGTCATTTACACATCTCCGCCCCAGCTGTAATAAAATTACACCACCCGCTCGGCAATTTCTTCCAGCAGTGCCTGCTGATAGCTTCTACGGGCGAGATCTTCGGGCTCGCAATGCATGATTACCTCATGCTTCATCGCTTTGTTTGCGAGGTCGTATTCGCGGATACGTTCGGGCGTAAGCACCAAGGGATCCGCTAGGGGAAGTACTTCGGGCTCATACCCCAACCGTCTCATGGTGTCGCCCGCAACGGTTTCAACCAATTGGATTTGGTCAAAGGTTAGGCCCTTGCGGAACTGGCCGATTCTGGAGCTGGTGACCGGCTTTTCGACGTTTTCCCAAAGCTTGCTAGCATGCGCCGCCTCCCAGGCTGCGCGGCTGTGATAGAATTCCTGCTGTGCGGAAATATAATCCAGGCCCATGAAGGCCATGAGGTTACCCAGCTCATGTACGGGATCCCGAACCAGCGCCTCGTAGCTGAGGGAATAAAACCGATCGGGAGCAATCCGATCGCGGGCATCCAGGCATAATCGCTGCAGTTCATCCCATTTCCGGGCAATGAAGTAGGGATGCTTTTCGCCTACCACGGCCTTGGTGAACGACAAGCAGACATCGCGCGGGTCTCGGTAGAGATAGATATAGACAGGATGCTTGAAATAATGTTCCAGATCATTCAACCACCGGACATTCTGCATGCTTTTGCAGACCCAGTGGTCCGCCTTCTCGGCCTCGGCATACAAATCCATGACGGCCCCGTATACCGCAACCAAACTGCGCTCCATACACCGCCTAAACACCTCGTCTACAGATAGTTCTACGGCATCCCACGGAACCGGATTCCGGCGAATCAACTCGCACACATCTTCGATCAACCGACGAAACGCAGCATCATTGTTTAAATCGCCGTATACGTGAATCAGCGGCATGATACGCTGAAGGATATGGGGAGGATGCGGAGCCGTAATATGGGGGTGCTGCTCCAGCATCAACCGTAAGAGATTTGACCCCGATCGCTGTTCGCCAATCATAAAAATGGGTTGCTCTGTCATACGACCACCTTAATCCAACTCATCCCAATCCCTAACCAAATAAAAACCCCAACACTCCAGCAGCCGGGATAATCCAAACAACATCCACCTTGAACCTGAACATTGCCACAAACGAAGCAACAAAGATCAAAAGGACAAGCGCATAGGGCGCCAGACCGCCGCCCGCCCCCGGCCAGGCCATCATGAAAATGTTCATGAAAGCCTTGAAAATCAGCCCGATGACCGCCACGCGGATGCCCTTCATTATCGACTGGATTACCGGAGAACTCCTGATTGCGTCAAGCATGCCGGTCAGCAGCACCATCAGCATGGCCGGCGGCGCAAAAATGGCAAAGGTCGAAAGCAGGGCTCCGGATACGCCTGCCACCTTCTGGCCAATAAACGCGGCACTAATCAAAATAGGCCCTGGCGTTATCTGCCCCAGGGCGATTCCATCGATGAACTCCTGCGAGGTGACCCATCCAAAGCGTTCAACCACAACCTCCTGAATCATGGGAATAAAGACATATCCACCACCAAACAAGGTGAGGCTCATGCTTCCAAAGGTTGCCATTAATGCAGCAATCCCGTTGCGCGCAAAGGGCAATGGAAAAATACCCAACAAAACGATGATGCCCAGCGCCAACAAACCCCAGGTTCGCCCCGCATGAAACTGCACGCGAAACCGAGAACCCTCTTCCTGCTTGTCGCCGGGCACCCCTTCGCATTCCGGGCCAGTCGACACAGTGGGTCTGGAGCGCAGCCCAATCACATAAACAAGATACCCGGCAAAACCGTATAAGGCCACGATCCCGAAGGTGGCGTATACCCTCCAGACCTTCGGCACAAAGGCCACCAGCAGGACCGCAACGATCAACGCCACCCACAAACTGCGGTTTCGGACATTCTTTTGAGCCATCCGCAGGCATACACTCAACACGATTGCCGCCACGGCCGGCAAAATGCCCCCGAAAACCCGTTCAACCGACGGCAGGGATCCAAACCTGAAATAGAGATCGGTCAACACGATCATGAGCAGAACCGTCGGCAGCAGAACGGCCACAGCACTCACCGCAGCACCGACCGCACCGCGCAAACGATAGCCCACATAGGCCACCGTATTTACCGCCATCGGTCCCGGCAACAGGCTCGCCAAGGCGATACCGTCGAGCATGTCTTCGTTGGACAACCACTTCCTTTTCTCCACGACCTGGCTTTCAATCATGGAGACCAGCGACATGAATCCGCCAAACGATATGCAACCAATCTTCAGGAAACAAAGGAACAGCTTTACGAGCGAAGGGCGCGCCATACTACGTCAACTCCTTGCGGCCGACATGCCGCGTGAATCGCGATCTCACAGGAATCAGGGCGTCGCCGGAGAGACCGTCTGGGGAGCGGGAACCGCACCTCCCAGCATGTACATTGGAGCCAGGTCGCGCCCTTCAAAGGCGGAATAATCCGGCGCATACTTGTAGGCGCGAAAGAAGGTATTCGGTGCCGGAGCAGGCAGGGAATTCCATTTTTCCAACTTCTTCAGCTTCACGCGGCCAACCGCGGCCGGAGCCCTGTATTTCCAGACCAGATTATCGTCTGCATCCAGCTCAAGAACCAAACCCTTCGCACCAACCCCGATCAAGGTTCCTCCTCCTTCCAAGCGCTGCACATTTGAAAAGATGGGGGAATAGAATGTTTCATTGGGCTTTCCCGCGTATTCCCAAACCACTTTGCACGGAGGAAGAACGCCCTCTTCGTTCGGGGAAGGCCACTCCCCCGAAGCCGTCAACGGCGGCTTTGCCTCCACGGCAGAAGAGTACTGGGCCTTGCCGTCCGAAACCGGATTCACGTTCTGAAACAACAGAATATTCCCTGCCCCGCGGTATCCGTCGGGAATGACGTGCGCATCGTGTTGGTTGAACAAAACCTGATCTTCAGTCCCTCCCTTGCCATAGCGGCGCGGATTGCCCCACCGATAAAGCCATTTCCCCGTTTTTCTGGAGACAACCCAGATTTCGCTCAAAGCCTGGGATGAAAGCATGATTTCATCCCGCTTCGGGTCGTATGACACCGAATTGATATGCAACCAGTCGGACAGCTTGTTGAACCTTCCCGTCTCTTCCCTTAACTGGTTCAGGTCAATTTTATACGGGTGTTCCGAGGGATCGCCATAATTAGCCCGTTTTTTGTCAAAGTTCTGGATGGGATAATCCCATGCCGACCAGCGCCACACCACCTCGCCGGAGTTTTTTCCGGTGGGCTTGATTTCATGTATCGCGTCCACCCACATTTCATTGTTGGGCACCGTATCCGGATTCCTTCCCGCCGCCACATAGTCGTCATGGGGAATCCGCTCCCAAACCGTGACCAATGTATTTCCGTTCGGCAATCGTTCGATATCGTGGTGCATGCGCTGTGTCGCCTGGTCCGTGGCATATTCCCACACCACCTCACTGTCCCAGGTAAGTTCCTGAATGGTATCGCCAACCTCTTCCGTCGAACTCCTTACTGCATGCAACAGATGCCCGTTGGGCAATACATAGGCCGACTTCCCCGATCTTTTTTGAAAGTTCCACTCATGTACAACGAAACCATCGTTGTTGATCAGATACGTGGCGTTGCAACCGGGAGGAGCGATCAACACATACCCTGTGCTAACCCCCTCCTTCTTGAGAAGAAGGCCGGTTTTCGGCCCCGCCACCGGAGATGGAACAACCGGCACTGCGGGCACGGCCGGCTGTCCAAATGCAGCAAGCGCCGACACGGTGAGTACACCGATAAGCCAGATCGTTTCGTTACGCGTATTCCTTATTCCTGCTGAAACTATTTTCATTACAAGACACCTCTGATTAATCTTTTTCAGGCCCCTTCACGGTGTGCACAGAACCAGACCGCTTTCGGACCGGACCAACTTCAGGCAATAAGCGATCAAGCTATCATTTTTGAACTGGAACACCATAGAAAACCGTGGCTATTCCCCGAAAACCATGCCTGCATTGCGGAGGATTCCGCGGACAGGAACATGCACAAAAACATCATGTATCTTCGAGAACGAAATCCATGATCAATTTGGACAGGAATTCCTTCTGCGGGGTTTTGAACAAGTGCTGGGCATGGGCAGCCCCCTCCACCACCACAAACCGCTTCGGGTCGCACGATTGCTCATAAAGTTTCTTCACATTGGAGTAAATCCCAAGACGGTCCGATTTCGACACAATGAACAATTTATCGACTTGCTTCAAACCGATGGGGCTTCCTCCCGCCGGAGCGAGAAGGACCGCCTTCGACACGCAACCATCCGCCTTCCCCTCCAAGGCGCCCAGAACCGCACTCCCACCCATGCTTCCGCCGACGAGTACAATCTGCCTGAATCCCTTTCCCTTGACCTCTTCTATTGCGGCCAGAACAGCATCCGTTGTCTTGCCGTCCAGCGACAGGGAAGCAACGCCTTTTTGCTGCAATCGCCTGGCGAGAAAATACCAGCTCTCCTTGTCAAATACCGCTCCTGGGACGAATACGACGATCTGCCCGCAATTCCCCTGAAAGTATGCGGCCTCGCATTCGGCCTCGTTGCCCGACGATATCTTCACGATTTCATACCTGCCGGCATCGTCCCCCAAACCAACCGACGCTTCAGCTTTCGTGCGGGACATCGACACCGTCGTGCAAATTGCCAATACAGCAAGAATCCATCTCTTCATGTCAACCTCTCTCGGAACATCTCAACGGTATTGATCTTTTACACCCGCACCGCCACATCCTGCAACATCAACTCCGGATACGCGTTATCGCGAATAAATCGTTTTGATTCCATTGCCCGCAACCCTATAGTCTTTATACATGACTGATCACTACATCCATTGCATTAATCCGATTGTGCTGCATCTGGGAGGAACGTTGGCGATTCGCTGGTACGGGCTTTCCTATCTGGCTAGCTTTGTTGTCGGTATCCTTTTTCTCCGGTACTGGGCCAAACGGGGCGAATTAGAGGTGCCGGAGCAGGAGGTCAGCAACTTTGTGGTACTGCTGGCCTTTTTCGGTGTCTTTTTGGGAGGCCGACTGGGCTACGTGCTGTTTTACGACCCGAATCTGTTGCTGGATTTTTCGCCCATCGCCTTTTTTGGAAAGAAAATTCCGTGCTGGGGCGTGCTCAAAGTCTGGGAAGGCGGCATGTCGAGCCACGGCGGATTCATCGGGGTCGTCGTCTTCACCATCTGGTATGCACGAAAACACGGTCACTCGTTCTGGAATCTGGCCGACAACCTTGCCAGTGTGGCGTCGCTCGGCTTTGCCTTCGGGCGTCTGGCCAACTTTGTGAACGGCGAGCTGTGGGGACGCGTTACCGATGTCAAGTGGGCCATGTATTTCCCGCAGGAACTGGGCTTCCATTACGGCTACTACGACATGCCCGCCATTCAGACGGCGATCGAGTCGGGGCTTTTGCAGCCGCGCCACCCGTCCCAGCTCTACCAGTCCTTCTGTGAAGGGTTTCTCGTTTTTGGCATCATGCTGCTCCTGCGCCGGACGGCGTGGGCCAAACGCCCCGGGGCACTCAGTGCGTGCTATCTATGCCTCTATGCCCTCGCACGCATTGCGATGGAGTTCTTCCGTGAGCCCGACAATGGCGAGTTCTTCATTGCCTGGATCAGCAAGGGCCAGTTCTATTCCGCATTGATGATTATCGCAGCTGTGATCATCGGCTGGAAGATGAGGCTTTTTAGTCGCACATCCGGAGCATTACCGACGGATCACGCAAATTGAACAATTGAATAAAACGGATAATTGAATGAAACGGCATTTACTACACTCCATCGGAACCGTACTGCTGCCTATCTGGTGCCTGGCAGCGGGAACCCATCTTGATATCATGGTTCCGGACATCAAGGATACCGACTTGTCAGGCCCCGTCAAAAGCGTCGAGATGAAGATTTGGCGCAATGTGTCCGACGAATACACCACGGAAAAGCGCGAGTACGACAGAACCGGCAACCTACTCAAAATCAGCGAACACGATGGAGATGGAAACCTGGTCGACAGTACCACCTTTTTCTACGATGAAAACGGATGCTTCATGCGCAAGCTCTATAAAAACGAGAAGAAGGGATACGAAAAGGAGTGGAAAGTCGAACTCAATCCGGAAACCCGCCAGATTGCCCGCCTCGAAAAGAACGGGCGAATCTGCATCGAAACCTATTCGGCGGAGGGCTACCTTCTTTCCTACAGACTGATGAACAAAGATCGTCAACCGATCGTGACCAAAAAATACACCCGCGACAAAAACAACCGAACTCTTAAATATACGCGTATTGAGGAGCGCAAACCGCTCTATACCTACTATTATAAGTGGGCCGACAACGGTTTCATCGATATGGAGCATGTGAGCTACCACCAGAAAAAGTCGGAACGACTGCACACCTACGAATATCTGGTCTCGGATGATCACGAGAACTGGACCCAGCGAATCATGGTTCGCTACGACATCACTGACGGGAAACGAGAGAAAACCTACGAGCGCACCGTCCAGCGCAAGATCGAATATTTCGACGACGAAGAGCCGGAGCATGCGGAGCCCGAGGATGTCGACACATCAACCAATGCCGTAGAGGCTATTACAAATGCATCAGCCGAAGCAGAACCCGGCAACGGCGAGTAGACAGATTGATCGACCAACCGGATTCTACCCGCTGGTCACCAGCAGGTAGACCAGCATGCCCAGCGGAAGGATCAGCCCCAGATTGGCAATGTTCGAGGCAACCAAGGCGTCCAGTGCTTCCTGTGTATCCTTGATGTGCGAGGGCGAATCCTTCGGGCGATGAATGCGGTAGATCTCGATAAACGAAGCCAGCTCGCAAACCGAAGTGACCAACCCAAGAATCCAGCCCACCGCCCACGCCGGCACATGAAGCTGCTTGATTAAAGCTCCGGCACTGCTCCCCAGAAAGCGCCCCGCCAGCAGAATGATGGCAACGCCTATCACCAGCATGCAAGCCCCGCCCCACCACGTTCCATTTTCCGCGCCCGGCGGCAATGGTGCGGGTTTCCCGGCCCGGTTGAAGCGTTTATCGAGTATCTTGTAGACAACAAAGAACAGAAACAGGCCCGCTACCGTGGAATACCCCGTTCCGACATGTGCGGCAAACATGACCAAAGGAATGGTAATCGATAAAATCCCGAAGGTGATTTCATCCGTAAATGTGCGGTTGCGCAAATCCAACTGCTGCCGGAACGACAGCACCGTAACAACAAACAACAACAGGTTGATAATGTTTGAGGACGCGATATTCCACATGCCGGCGCTGAACACCCCGTTGAGCGCCCCTGCCACCAGAACCGTAAATTCCGGAACACTGGTGGCATAGCCGATGATTTGCCCGCGGACTTTCGCGGAAAACTTCAGGACTGCCCCAATCCGGCCAATACCGGGGATGAGCAGGTAACGCACGGATACCACGATGGCGGCCGCACTGAGAATAAGCGTGATCAGATCATAAAACATGGAACATCATTTTCTTGATAGCGAATCTACGGGGAAAGGACGAGGCAATTCGGCATATCAAAAACACAAAGCACAATATTTCCCGAAACGCATCGATTATTCCTTACAAATAACAAGCAATTTGAATTTGATTTATCACGGTGAAAATGGTGCCGTTTTGAATAATACGCCTAAAACGAACGTTTACGGACACACCAACGTGAAAAACAGCGAACACAACAAGGAGAAGCCCGATGTATAAAGCCGTACGCCTATCCACCTTTTTCAAATATTTCATGGGAATGATACTTCTTGGCTGCTGCACCATATCGCTGCCGGCAAGAGCCGACGACAGTGAGCAGGATCTAAAAGGGCAATTCAACGGCTCCTTCAACGACATCGCCGATAAACTGGTGATCATTGCATGCGGAAGCGACTACGGCGACTGGTCGGGCAGCGGCTTCATTGCCAACATGGACGGAAAAACCTACCTCTTCACCAACCAGCATGTCGTACTGGGTGCGGACACCATCAGCTTTAAAACCGCCAAAGGCGAAAAAATCTATCCCAAGGCCGTCGAACTTTCCGCCACGCGGGATATGGCCCGCCTGCTTCTGGATGATCAGGACGCACTGGCCATCAGCGACAATGTGGCCATGGACGCCCCGATGGCTGTTTTTGGCAACAGTGAAGGCGGCGGGGTAGCCACAGCTCTCTACGGCAAGGTCAATGGCGTCGGTGCAGACGTGGTCGAAGTATCCGCTGAATTCGTGTCAGGCAACAGTGGAAGCCCCGTACTCAACACCAACATGGAAGTGATCGGCATAGCCAGTTATGTGCGCTATTCCTCGCCTAGCAAGATGAAGGAAGGCACCCAGTTTGAAAACAAGGTGCGGCGCTTCTGTTACCGCCTGAACGACGTGCAATGGGCACGGGTCGACTGGAAAGACTACAACAAGAAGTATGGCGAGACCTATCGCCAGAGCGAAAAACTCGTCGATGATATCTTCGAGCTCGTCGGCGGATGGGTAGAAGATCCGTATGGCCAGGTCTCGGAAGATCACAAGGATTACGAGCTACGCAGATGGGCGACCGAACACAACCATATGGTGGGAACGATCGTCCGCCTCAGCGACAAGGGACGGGCCACGCGAAAGGAACTCGATAGCACGAATAAAAGGATCCGCAACGGCATTATCGACAGCGCCGAAGCTCTTTCGGAGCTCTGTGAAAGACATGCTGGCCACATGAGACTCAAAGCAGATGCACGCAATCTGACCGGTTTCCTGCACGATGAATTTGAAGGCTACACCTACCGTTTTGAATATGCAGCGCAAGCTCTAAAGGACTTTGGCAATGATCTGGCAGGAAGTAACTACTTCCACTTCAAATAAACAGCGCGTACCCGCTACATTGCTTCGATATACCTGCGGAATGTAGCAATCCCCTCCATATCGCGTACATCGAGGCGGTAATGGATGGAGTTGTCGAGGTAGTCGACCCAGAACGCAAGCGATCCGCCCAACTGCTCCGCATAGCGGGACGCGATCGCTTCGATTGCACGAAAACCCGCAGCATAGGCCTTGTGGGCAATCTCCGTTACCTCGTCGATTTTCGGAAAATCGGCACGCACCGCCCAAACGGCAAATACAAAAGGCAGGTTGGTCCACTTTTTCCAGGCTTCCGCCAGATCAATGTCGCCGGCGGGTGATGGATCGGAACAGAGCGCGCGATCACCAATCACCACAGCGGCATCCGGCCGCTCAACGTGCCCGAAATCCACCATCTTCACATCCTGCTTGAAGTATCGTTTGAGCAGAATTTCCGCCAATGCATTCGATGTTGCCGAGGCCGGATCGCGGGCCACGGTCTTGATCTGCCCCATGCGCTTATTGCACTTGAGCAAAACGCTTTGCACCGGCCCATCGGCCGCAACGCCGAGCCCCTTCAGCATGACGAGCTCGGGGTGGGCAAACAGATGCGCGACAGGAATCAGCGCCACATCCGCCCGTCCGGCCTTGAGGTCGCGCACCAGACTGGCCGGATGATCGTTGATCACCCGCACCCGGGAATCGACCTCCGTCAGCTTGTCCACCAACGGCGCCGAGTTGCTGTACGGCGCCCCCGCAAATATAAATTCGTTCTTATCCATCATGTGCTACTTCTTACCTGAAAAAACGCACACGGTGCCGAAGGTCAGCGGCGTGCACTGCACATGGGAAAACCCCGCCGCACTGAACATGTCGGCCACCGTCTCCGGCATCGGAAAATCCTCGATCGAATCGACCAGATATTTGTAGGCCGACCCGCCGCCAAGCAACCGCCCGATCAGTGGCACGAGCGGGGTATACATCCTGTAACCCAGCCGAATGAGCGCACTTTTGGGATAGGTCGCCTCCAGAATCACCAGCATGCCGCCGGGCTTGAGCACGCGCCGCATCTCCTCCAGCGCCGCCTGCCGCCGTTCAATGTTGCGAAAGCAGAAACCGGAAACAATGCCGTCATAGATTTCGCTCTCCATCGGCAGATCGAGCGCATCGGCGAAAAAAAAGGAAACGGCATCACCTACATTGCACTTCACCGCCTTGTCTCGCGCAATCGCCAGCATCTGCTCGGCAGGATCAATCCCATCCACTCGCACGTTGGCTGACTGATGCAATATCTCGAAGGCCAGATCACCCGTTCCAGTGCCGATATCAAGATAGCGCCCTCCCCGCATGGGCTTCAACTGCTGTACCGCCTTCTGGCGCCACCCTCGGTCCATGCCCATCGAAATCGCCCGGTTCGCCACGTCATAGTTCTTTGCAATGCGATCAAACATTTCGCGATTTTCCTCCGCGGATATCAGCGTATCCCGATCTGTTTTACGGCGATCCATGCAAACAAGTATTCGTAACAACTGAAGGAAAGGCAACGAAGATCGATGACCGATTGGGGCATGGACGGTTTGTTGCGTAAGAAGTGGCAGGACGACTACCAATACGGTAAGGTGAGGCGCATCATGGGTTATAAAAGTACACGCGAATGCGTTCTGGCACTGGAGCGGCACGGTCAATTGCTGCGCATCCGGGACGAGGTCGATCCCTATCTTGAAATGGCGGAAATCCAGCGACGCGCCTATCGCGCCGGCGGACCGGCCATCCTGTTCGAACGGGTCAAGGGGTGCGCCTTCCCTTGCGTTTCAAACCTGTTCGGCACGCCGGAACGCGCACGCCTGCTTTTTGCGGACACCTATGATCAGGTGACCACCCTAGTGGGGGCAAAGGCCGATCCAGCCCGGCTGCTGAAGCATCCGCTGAAGGCCATTTCCGCCGGCCGGGCGGCGCTGCACGCGCTGCCCAAAAAGGTACCGCCGCGCCGGGCGCCGGTGCTGGAGTGCCGGGCAAAACTCTCGGACCTGCCCCAAATCGTCAGTTGGCCGGACGACGGCGGCCCTTTCGTGACGTTACCGCAGGTCTACAGCGAACACCCCGACCATCCCGGCAAGCCGATGAAAAGCAATCTGGGCATGTACCGCATCCAACAGGCCGGCAACGAGTATGAACCCGACCGCGAGGTGGGTCTGCACTACCAGATTCACCGCGGCATCGGTGTACACCAGAAACTGTACCAGGACTGCGGCCGCCCGTTCCGCGTCGCCATCTTCGTCGGCGGTCCGCCATCCATGAGTTTCGCGGCCGTCATGCCACTGCCCGAGGGTATGCCCGAGACGGCTTTTGCGGGCGTGCTCGGCGGCCGGCGTTTCCGATACACACGCCATGGGGAATGGACGGTTGCGGCCGAGGCCGACTTCTGCATTCTCGGCACCATTGACGAAACGCTCAAGCGCGAGGGCCCGTTCGGCGACCACCTGGGCTACTACAGCCTGGACCACCTCTTCCCCTGTATGCAAGTCGAGGAAGTCTTCCACCGACACGACGCCATCTGGCCTTTCACGGTCGTGGGCCGGCCGCCGCAAGAGGATACCACCTTCGGCGAAATAATCCATGCCATGACCGGCGCGGCCATCCCCGCCGAGATTCCGGGCCTCAAGGCCGTGCACGCCGTCGATGCCGCCGGGGTCCACCCGCTTCTACTGGCCATTGGACGGGAGCGCTACACCCCCTATGTCAAAACCATCCGGCCGTCGGAAATGCTCACGATGGCCAACGCAATTCTCGGCAAGGGACAACTCTCGCTGGCCAAATACCTATTCATCGTCAACGAGGCCGACAACCCGGATCTCGACATCCACGACATCCCGGCCTTCTTCACCCACCTGCTCGAACGCATCCAATGGGAGCGCGACCTGCACTTCCAGACGGAAACGAGCATCGATACCCTCGATTATTCCGGCACGGCTCTGAACCACGGATCCAAGGTGGTGTTCGCCGCCAACGGCCCGCCCGTGCGCCGCCTCGGAACGGAGCCCCCGCCCACCGACGGCGCCGTAGTCGCCCCCGGCATTCTGGCCGTCCCCGGCCCTGCCTTCTCTAATCATGAGGCCGCCGCTGGCGAGATCGAAGCCCTAGCGAACACCCTGGCAGAGCAACCGGGGATCGAAGCCTTCCCGCTGGTGGTGCTATGCGATGATCCCGCCTTCTGCGCCGAACAATTCGACAACTTTCTGTGGCTCACCTTCACCCGCTCCAATCCGTCGCACGACATACACGGGGTCGGGGAACAGATCCGGTTCAAGCACTGGGGATGTACGGGACCGCTGATCATTGACGCCCGCCTCAAGCCGCACCACGCCCCCCCCTTGGTTGAGGATCCGGCCGTCAGTGCCCGCGTGGATCGCCTGCTGGCCGATAGCGGGATCGCGTTCTAGAGCTTAGTAAGGAGGGCCATAGCCGCGACCTCACCATATTGGAGGGACAACGTCCTCGTTGTCCGCTGACGATGAGGACATCGTCCCTCCATCAGAAGGGCTACAGTTTTATGCGCTCTAACCACGACTCAGCGGATATCCTTCCAGGTTTTCGGCGCTTCCTGGCCGAAGAGGGAGAGGACGTGATCAACGTAATAGCCGAGCATTTCGGCCATGGAGACTTCGTTGGGGTCGCGCCCGATGGCCATGTAGTACGGCGGAGACATCGGCATGATGATTCCGCCCGCCGCCGCAATATTCGCGGCGTTTTGCGCATTCAACAGCGTCCACGGCGCTTCGCGGATGCAGAGCACCACTTTGCGGCCTTCCTTGAGCTGGCAGTGCGCCGCGCGGGTCACCAACGAGTCGGCAATGCCCGACGCCACCTTCCCAAGCGTGTTGGCCGAACATGGCATGATCACCATGCCAACGGTGGGCACCGAACCGGACGCAATGGTAGCCGTCAAATCGCCGTCCCTCCAAACCTCGGAAGCCAGCGCTTCCAATTCGGAAAACGGGCCGACTTCCTGTTCGTAGACAAAGCGGCCCATCTTGCTCGCCACCAGCGTCACCGGCCACTGCGATTTTTCCACCAACAGCTTCGTCGCCAGCGCACCCGAAGCGCCCGTCATTGCCACAACCAGATTCATGCTCAACCTCTGTTTTATTAGGCAAAATGATTTGGTGGCAGAATGATTAAAAAAACCGTCCTGCCGTAAATTATTCTGCCACAAAATTATTCTGTCTAACTTCCTCCCAGCAGCACGACCAGCGCGCCGGAGATGCCGGCGATGGCGGAGATCGGGAAAAACCTAACATGCACGGGGATGGCCTGCAAGTAGGCCGCGCCGAATGCGCCAGCGGATACCAGCATCGCCACAAACGACAACGTGCCGCCTACCGACATCCACAACAGTACCAACGCGGCAAAGGAAACCAGATGGGTGATGGCCGCCACCAGTTGCGCGCCTTCGGCACCGAGCTTGGCCGGTATGCTGCGTATTCCATGCTCCCTGTCAAAGTCGATGTCGAGCAACGCGTAGATAATATCGAAGCCGCTCATCCAGCAAAAGGTAAAGAGCGACAGCAACAGTACTTCATGCGAGAACGCCAGACTGTTGGTCACCGCAACAAACGCCCCCAAGGGAGCTGTCGCCAAACAGATCCCGATGCCGTAGTGGCAGAGCGGTGTGAAGCGTTTGAGCAGTGAGTAGAGCGAAAGTGGAATCAAAGGCGCCCAGGATAGCTTCAGCACGGTGCTGCCCAGCAAAGCGCATCCGACAAAATAGAGGACAATCCCGACCATGGCCACGCCATAGCCCTGCCCCATCGACAGCTTGCCGGACGGAAGCTCGCGGTTTTTCGTGCGCGGATTCTTGGCATCGATGTTCTTGTCGAGAATGCGGTTGACGGCCATGCCGAACGTGCGCGCCCCCAGCCCGACCAACGCAATTAAAAGCAATGATCTGAGCAAAGGCATGCCACCGGCCCCCAGCCACGCCCCGGCAAACAGCAACGGCAGGCTAAAAATCGTGTGCTCCACCTTGGTGAAGGAATGAAGCTTCTGCATCAGCGTAGGCGAGTCACCGCTCTTTGCTGCGGGCTTTTTCAGACACATTATGATCGCTTCGGCCACGGTTTCGGAAACCGGGTAGATATGCTTCTGGATATCTTCCTTACCGTTGTGATCGCCAAAATCGGTAACACCCTTGATCAAGATGCAGGGTACGCTATGCTCCTCGCAGACGCGGGCCACGGCATAGCCCTCCATATCGACCAGATCTCCGTTTTTGGACAGCTCGCGCTTGCGATCTGGCTGAAACACCGGCTCCTCCACGGTTACCAGCTTTTTCAGCCCGATGCCCAGCCCCACGTTGACGGCAGTTTTCAGGTTTTCCGTACTGACCATCGAGACACGGTAGACGCCTCCCCGCTCCAGCCGGTTGTGCAGCGCGCCGCATACGCCGGCATTGATCACCGAGGTACAGCCATGCTTCTGAATCAACTCTTCGGTAGCCACACGCGCCGCCTCCATGCCCATACCGGAAATCACAGTTACCGTCCCTTCCGGCTCACCCCGATCCAGAAACGGCCTCGCCTCCATCTCCGTCGCAAATAAAATCCCTATCATTGAATAACTCCGGCGGCTTTCGCCATTTCCTGCAATTGGTCAATCGCTGCGCGGCCTTCGCGGCCGAGGTCGAGCGTAAAGTCGTTCACATAGGTTTGAATATGCTTTTCGATCACGTCGTCGTCCAGTTCCTGCGCGTGGGCTTTTATATAGTCGCGGGTGGATTCCGGATCATCGAACGCGGCCTGAATGGATTGCTTCAGTCGGTGGTTAATCTCGGCAATGCGCTCCGCACCCAGCTCCTTCTTTGCAGCTATGCATCCCAGCGGGATCGGCTGACCGGTGGTGGACTCCCACCAATCCCCAAGATCGACCAGACACTCAAAGCCGCGCTTCCGGTAGACAAACCGGCCTTCGTGGATAATGACACCGGCATCGGCCTTTCCCGACTCGACCGCCTCCATGACTTCGTCAAACGGCATGAAAATGCGGTTTTTGATCTGCGGTTTCCAGAGCCGAAGCAACAGATGAGCGGTGGTATATTCGCCCGGGACGGCTACAACCGAATCCGGGGCCAGCTCCGTCTTGCCATGCGTAATCACCAGCGGCCCGCACCCACGACCCAATGCCGAGCCGGACTGGAGCAGCTCATACCGATCCTGCAAAAGCAGCCATGCGTGGAAGGAGAGCTTGGTCACATCGAACCGCGCCTCAAATGCCCAGCGGTTCAGGGTTTCAACGTCATGCAGGTGGGTTTCGATATCGACATCCTGCCGCAGCCGATTGAAGATGAAGGTGTCGTTGGGACAGGTAGAATAGGCAACG
>JBNKSB010000017.1:0-9528 GCA_050297095.1 Pontiella sp.
GAGCTTTTCCCGAATCCTTTCCAATTTGACGGCATCTTCCGTGTTCGGCAGTGCGGTCAAATGCGGAATATTTTTCCCCGTGATCCGGCCTGTCGCTTCATCGCGAAAATTACCTTCGGGCGAAATGTTCCAGAACTGGACCGCAAAGGCATAGTCATCGCTTAACAAGGACTCCAACTCGGCGTCCTCCCAGACATAAAACAGGCCCTCCTCGCCTTCGGAGTCGGCGTCCTCCGCCGAATAGAAACCTCCGTCGGGTGATGTCATATCACGCAATACGTATGACAGGATTTCCTCTGCCACCTGTCGATAGAACAGCTTTCGCGTGAGCTCGTAAGCCTCGGTGTAGGCCAGTGCCAACAATGCCTGGTCGTAGAGCATTTTTTCAAAATGCGGTACCAGCCACGCCTCGTCGGTGGCATAGCGATGAAACCCGAACCCTATGTGGTCGAAGATGCCGCCCTTGCGCATCTCCTCCAAGGTGTGCTCCACGGCCTCGAGTCCTTCCGGCTCGCCATAGCGCAATAAAAACAGCAACCGGTGCGGTGTAGGAAACTTGGGCTTCTGTCCAAAACCACCCTTGCAGCCATCATACTGCTGCATTAGTTCCCGATAGCCTTCGTCGAGCACCTTTGCATTCAGTTTGCTTCCGGTTGCCTGTGTATTCTGCGCCGCGAGTACCTCGGCAATCTGACCCGCCGATGCAAAAACATCATCCCGACGCGTTTTCCACGCATCGACGATGCGCGGAATCAATTGTTTCATACCGATCCGTCCAAACCGGGAATCCGGCGGAATATAGGTGGCCGCGTGAAACGGTTTCTTTTCTGGCGTCATTATGATGGTCAGCGGCCAGCCGCCCTGCCCCGCCATCATCTGGCAGACGGTCATGTAGATGTTATCGATATCCGGCCGCTCTTCGCGATCGACCTTGATGCAGACAAACGCCTCGTTCATCTGCTGCGCAATTCCCTCGTTTTCAAACGACTCGCGCTCCATCACATGACACCAGTGACAGGTCGCATAGCCAATTGAGAGAAAGATCGGCTTATCGTCCCGTTCCGCCTTCTCAAAAGCCTCATCCCCCCACGGAAACCAATCCACCGGGTTATGCGCATGCTGCAAAAGATACGGACTTTTTTCCTCCGCCAAGCGGTTTGTGAATTCGTGCATGACAAGGTCCTCGCTCTCAGGTCCGCAAATATAGGACCCGTCAGGTATTATTACGAGGGCTTTTTCCCATTCACCCGAATAGATTGCCCGGATTCAGCAGGCTGGCGGGATCAAATGATTGCTTAAGAGCGAGCATCTTTTGCACGCCTTCTGCTCCAAACATGAGTTTAAGGAAATCGGTCTTGAGCTTGCCGATTCCATGCTCGGCGGAGACGGAACCGCCCATGTCGACGACTTGCCTAGCCCAGTCGAGATAAAGAGCTTTTCCCTGCCCGTATTCCTCCATGCTGCGCGGCAAGATATTTACATGGACATGGTTGTTCCCAATGTGCCCGAAAATCACATATTCGAGATTCGCATCAGCCAACCCTTCGCGATACATCCGCATTACCTCTTCGAGCCGTTCGTCCGGAACAGACATATCCGTTCCAAGCTTGGTTAGCTCCGGAATCGCTCTTTTGCGCTCACCAATCAACAGGTTGACCGACTCGGGGATGGCATGGCGAAAATTCTTGAGCGTTTCGATTTCGTGATTGCCTTCTGCAAACCAGCAATCAAGCGTCATTTTTTCCACCCATTCGATCACGGGCTCCGGCACCTCGCCCGCATACTCGAAATAGATGGCGGTATGAAATTTCGGATCCAGCTCCGGCAGGCCGGAAAAGGCCGGTTCATTCCGTTTCATGCGACGTAACAGATCCAACGCGTTGTGATCGAAGAATTCGATGGCGACTGGCAAGGAAGGCGAGACGCCCGCGGTATGTTGACTATCGTCTCGAAGGAAGCGAACAAATTGAAGCGCTTCAACCTCCGACGCAAAAAACGCCGTCAATCCACTCATCTCTTCCGGTTGTTCCATAAGACCGATCGTAATCTCGGTCACAATACCAAGCGTTCCTTCCGCGCCGATAAACAGATCGACCAGATCCATGTCCGGCTTAAGGAAATAGCCGGCGGCCGTTTTGACATCGGGAATGGCAAATTCGGGCAAGACTCCCGACATGCTGCCAAGATGATAAGCGAGACCAGCGGCTTTATGCACGCCGCGCTCAATATGGACGATTTCGCCAGTAGCCAACACGACCTCCAATGCATGTATCCAGTTGCGCACAGCGCCGTATTTGAACGAGCGTGCGCCAGAGGCATTATTGGCGACCATTCCACCGAGGGTAGCGGTAATTTCGGTAAGATCGGAGGGAAAGAACAGGCTGGAGCCGATGGTTTTAGCGCGGATGTCGCCCAGTGTCGCACCGGGCTGGATGGTCATGCGGTCGCCATCAATTTCACCGATGGCATCCATCCGTGAAAGATTCAGGATCAATCCTCCATCGGGAACACAGCCGCCGGTTATCCCCGTACGCCCGCCCTGAATGGTTACGGGCCAACCTTTTTCAGCGGCGAAGGCCAAAGCTGCGCATACGTCTTCGGTTGATTTCGGGAAGGCAATTTTTTTTGCCCACCCTTCCCTGCGCGACTCGTCATGCAGAAAATCCGCATACTCTTCGCCTATGTCATGAATATCCATACAGGGAAAGTTAACCACGAAGACACGAAGATCACGAAGAAAGATCTTATTCAACCTCACCTTCGAGCCCCTCGTGTCTTCGTGGTGAATATCTAGAATTGTTCGTCGTCGCGAAGGTAGCGCCACTGGCCGTTTGGCAGGTTGCCCAGCATAACCTTGCCGATGCGGATGCGCTTCAGGCCCACGACCCTGAGGCCGACCAGTTCGCACATGCGTCGAATCTGGCGTTTCTTGCCTTCGCGCAGGATGAAGCGTAGCTGATCCTGATTCTGCCAGCTCACTTTCGCGGGCTTGAGCCGTTTGCCATCCAGCTCCAAACCATGATTGAGCAGTTGAAGCCCCTCTTCCGAAAGATTGCCTTTAACGCGTACAAGGTATTCCTTATCGACGTCCGAGTCCTCCCCGATAATGCGCCGGGCAACGCGTCCATCCTGAGTAAGCACCAGCAAACCGTTGGAGTCGATGTCAAGCCGCCCGGCGGGGGCAATCCCCTTGAGTTGCGCCGGATGAAACTTGCGGGGCGATTTATCGTCGCGCCAACGGTTTTTCTCTACCAGCAGGTCGGCCGCAGGCCGGTGTCCATCTTCCGGCTGGGAGGAGACATAACCAATGGGTTTGTTGATCAAAAAGGTGGCTTGCTGATCGCGCCGCTTCTGGGCGGCTTCGGCCAGCTTGATCTCTGCATCGGGCGATACCTTCGTCCCTAATTCGGAGACAACCTTGCCATCCACGATCACTAGTTCCCGCTCGATATAGCGATCGGCCTCGCGCCGGGAACACATGCCCCGCGCCGCCATGATTTTTGATAGACGTTGTTTTTCCATTCTATTTTTTCCAGAAGCTGGGAAGGAAGAGGATGAGAACCGTATAGAGTTCCAAACGGCCCAGCAGCATGAAGATGGTCAAGATGCCCTGCCCCAACGGCGGGACGGCGGCATAGTTCTGCGTAGCGCCCACGGCGTTTAACCCCGGCCCGATGTTCCCCAGCGTTGCCACAACCGAAGTGGCTGCGCTTTCCAGGTCTGGTGTGAAGAAAGTCATGATGAACGAACCAAACGCGAAAATCGTCAAGAAAATGGCGAAGAAGGCCGAAATGTGGGAGATAATCTCCTGTTCCACCGGCTTGCCGCCCAGCTTCATCTGAATGACGGCCGAAGGGCGCATGAACAGTTTCATTTCGCGCACCATTTTTTTGAACATGATGAATATGCGCACAATCTTCATGCCGCCGCCGGTCGAACCGGCACACCCCCCCGCAAACATCATTGTCACGAGCAGCAGACGCGAGGCATTGGGCCATTGGTCAAAGTCGGCCGTGCAGAAACCGGTCGTGGTGAGAATCGAGGTAGCGGTGAAGGCGGAGTCGCGGAAGCTCCGCCCCAGCGTTGAAATCCCGTGGGACCACACATTGAAGGTCAGAAAGAGCGTGGCGCCAAGCAGGAAGTAGAAATAGAAGCGAAATTCCGGATCCTGGAAATAGCGTTTGGGCTTGCCCGTCAAGGCATAGTAATGCAACGAAAAATTAATGCCGGCCAGAAACATAAAGATTGTGATAATCGCGTCGATGATCCCGCTATCATAGGCCCCCACACTGGCCGAGCGGGTCGAGAACCCCCCGGTAGCCATGGTACCGAAGGTATGGCATAGTGCATCGAACCAATCCATACCGCCGACAAACTTGAGCAGCAGGGTTTCCACCAGCGTAAGCAGGGCATACACCCCCCACAGTAGCTTGGCGGTCGTGGTGATGCGTGGTGTGAGGCGGTCCTTCGACGGCCCAGGCATTTCGGCGCGGTAGATCTGCATGCCGCCGACGCCAAGAAAAGGAAGAATTGCAACGCAGAGCACCAGCACGCCCATGCCCCCGAACCAGTGCGTCAGCGCACGCCAGAAATGAATTCCGCGCGGAATGTTTTCGAGGTCACTCAGCACCGAGGCCCCGGTCGTGGTAAAGCCCGACATGGTTTCGAAGATGGCCGAAACAGGATGCGGAATCACTCCGGACAGAATGTACGGGAGCGATCCGAAGATCGTGGCCGAAATCCAACCGAAAGTGACGATGCCAAATCCATCGCGCCGGGACAGGTTGATATCTCCGCGTGTAAACACGCCGACAATTCCCGCGCATCCGGCGGCAATGAGGCCCGATTCGATTAGGCTCAGCTGAACCTTCAACGGCTCGTGGTAGAGCCAGGACACTCCGGCACAGGCAATCATCGCAAGGCCGATGACCAGCGTCATATAGGATACAAGATGAAATACTGCGCGTTTATTCATAATGCGTAATCCGTCGTCCTTAATTCGTAATGCGCAAAATACGACCGAAGGGCCGCTTCGTGTCTATTCGCGTCCATTCCTAGCTCGCCGTTTTAGAGGAATGTCGCCTGTATCTTCTTCACGGCATCAGGATGGCAGAAAATGAGTACCCGGTCATTCTCGAGCAATTGAAGATCGCCTGTTGCCGTCATAACCTCGTCCTGCCGCAGGACGGTCGCAACGATCGCCTTTTCCGGAATTTTGATTTCCCGGATCTGTTTACCGGCCAATTTCCCCTCGCTGGTAATCATGACATCAAGTAACTCACCGGGAAGATTATGCAGCAGCGACGCAGCCCGGACCTTCTTCGAGCGCAACCAATGGAGAATGGCGTTCGTGGTTGAGATATAGGGGCTCACAACGCGGTTGACAAGATACAGCTGCTCCACCACCGGGACAAAGTCGGTACGGGCAATCTGGGTTGCGGTAAAGGAGGCCCCCTTCTTTTGCGCCATCAGGCAGTTCATGATGTTGCCTTCGTCGTCACCGGTCAGCGCCACAAAGGCCGTTCGATCATGCAGGCCGGATTCTTCGAGCGCGCTTTCCGTCAAAGCATCGGCCCGCAAGATCAATGTTTTGTCGAGCTCGGCCGAGCAGAACCTCGCGCGCGCATCGTCATGTTCCAGCAACACGCAGTCGAAATCGTTTTCTATGAATTTGGCCAGCATCAGTCCCAGATCTCCGCCGCCGGCAATGATGACCTTTTCAAACGGCAGGATATCGGGACAGACATAGCTAAAGAAGTTAATGATGTCTTCGCGCTGTCCCACGATATAGATCAGGTCCTTTTTCTGGAATACGGTGTTGCCGTGGGGAATCAACAGTTTGTCATCGCGGCGAAGCGCAATGACGCGCACACTTTGAATCAGGTCCAAGCGATCGCATTCGGCCGGGGTCCGGTCCAGCAACGGGCTCGCCGCATTTACGCTGAAGCCCGCCACCATCACCTTCCCGGCAAAGAGGTCGAAGGCCTCGAGTGCGCCTGGAATTTGAAGCATGTTATAGACTTCGCGTGCACACTCCTGCTTCTGGTTGATGACTAGATCAATGCCCATGGCATGCAGGTCATAGTGTGTCGATCCGTTCAGGAAGTCGGGATTGGTGACCCTTGCAATCTTGCCGTTGACCCCGGCGGCATGGGCCATTAGACACGCCAGAATATTGGTTTCATCGTTATCGGTGACTGCAATCAGCAGGTCCGACTTATCGACTTGTGCCTCTTCCAGCACGGATGGATGGGTGCCTTGGCCGCATATCGTCAGAACGTCCAATCCTGCCTCGGCTTGAGCCAACGCCTGCGCATCGACATCCACCATCACCACCGCATGCTTCTCCTCGCACAAACGTCGTGCGAGCTGGCGACCTGCATTTCCTGCTCCAATAATAACTATCCGCATAGGTTTCCCCCGGAAAAACCGTCGTATATGCTTCAACATGGCCCGCTTATCAATAAAAAACCGGCATGGGCATCATTCACACAGCGCCCTTGCACCGCAAACTATTAATCTTTTTTCCAGACATCCCGTGCTAATCCACCTATAAGAAACGCTGTTTTCGCAGTAGCAACAATTTATTTAAAAAGGTCATCCATGAGTAATTTGATGCAGTCCCCGGCACCCGGAAGCCACAACATCCATTTTCGCGGTGACACGGCAACGTTCACTCTGGAAAACCATACCGGCCTAAAAGGAAAGGCGTGGTTGCGGGCCAACATTGGCCACGGACGCGTGCGCCATGCCGAGATTATTACCCATGCCGAAACCGGCATGCCGCCGCTTGAGCGCGATTGGCACGATTTTCCGATGAAACCGGACGGCAAAAACCGCTTTACCATTTCCCTGCCCCTGCTTGAAGTGGGACGCTTTGCCGCCAAGGCCTATTTCATGGAGGACGGCACCGACACGATCCTTTGGCCGGAGGGCGGCAATTCGGCACTCAAGGTGGAGCCGGCGGAAACCTGTGCAGGGAACACCATGTATACCGCCTTCGTGCGCCAGTTCGGTGAAAACAAAATCCTCGGTGCCGTCGCTCATCACGAGGAACAGGCGGTGATGCAACTCGACGGCGCCGGCTATGCAGTCATTCCCC
The DNA here is from genome assembly GCA_050297095.1 of Pontiella sp. GTDB lineage: Bacteria > Verrucomicrobiota > Kiritimatiellia > Kiritimatiellales > Pontiellaceae > Pontiella. The sequence goes on from JBNKSB010000017.1 coordinate 7,103, forward strand.
GCAGCGGCAAGTTTCGCGACCTGATCAAGGAATTGGATTTCATCGTGGGCACTTTGCGCTGCAAGATCGTGCAGCTGTTACCTATCCACCCCACCCCGACCACCTATGCGCGCATGGGCCGCTTCGGAAGCCCGTTCGCCGTTATGGATCTCCTCGACGTCGACCCCGCCCTGGCGGAATTCGATCAGCACACCACCCCGCTCGACCAGTTCCAGGAACTTGTTGACGAAGTACACAAGCGCAATGCACGGCTCTACCTCGACATGCCGATCAACCACACCGGCTGGGCTTCGCATCTGCAGGTCAACCATCCCGAATGGTTCCACCACAACGAGGACGGCTCGTTCATGTCCCCCGGAGCCTGGGGTACCGTATGGGAAGACCTGTCGAAACTCGACTATTCCAAGCGCGCACTCTGGCACTACATGGCGGACGTTTTCCTTTGCTGGTGCCGGCGCGGCGTCGACGGCTTCCGCTGCGACGCCGGTTACAAGGTGCCGTTCGAGGCCTGGGAATACATCATTGCCAAAGTGCGCATGGAATATCCCGATACCATCTTCATGCTCGAAGGACTTGGGGGCTACAAGCATGTGACCGAACGGTTGCTGGCCGACTCCGGCATGAACTGGGCCTATTCGGAAATCTTCCAAAACTACGACCAGGGACAAGTTGATGGCTACCTTCCGGAATCAATCCGCGTATCCGAAACCAAGGGCAACCTGATCCACTTTGCGGAAACGCATGACAACATGCGCATGGCTGCCACCTCGCATACCTTTGCGCGTCTGCGCACCGCCTTTTGTGCACTGACGGCGCACAACGGCGCCTTTGGTTTTGCAAACGGGGTCGAATGGTTTGCCACGGAAAAGATCAATGTGCACAACGCGCACTCGCTGAACTGGAACGCCGAAGTCAACCAGATCGAGCACATCCGCCGTCTGCATGCCATCATGGAAACCCACCCGGCCTTCCATGCCGGCGCCAAGGTGGAATGCATCACCAACGGCTATCACAACTCGGCAGCAATCTTGCGTACCGACTCCACCGGCAAGCACCGTCTTCTGGTGCTGGCCAACCTAAACCATGAACAAGAAGGCCTCGTAAATTGGCATGGCGACCTGACAAAACATGCGACCGACCTCATCACTGGACGAGCCATCAAGCACGACAACTCATCCTGCCACTTGCAGGCCGGAGAGGTGCTGTGCCTTTCCGACGAATCCGGCTGGCTGGAAGATATTGCTGACTCGCTGAACAGCGAATTCCATGGCACGGCCAAGAGCGAAGAGCAATGCCTTCGCGCCAAGGCGATGGATATTTTCAACCATTTCGATGCCCTCGAGCACTTCGACCTTGACTGGCTGATGGAAAACCCCAAGCAGCTGTGCGAAGAGCTGGCGAGCCATGTGCCCGTCGTAACCACATGGCAGTGGCCGCGCGACACCCACCGCACCGTGCTGCTTCCTCCCAGTCATTTCCTGCTCGTTCAGGCTGCCGACGGCTTCATCGCTGAATTGAAGGATGATTCTGGAAAAACCCTCGCCCACGAAAAATCGCTCATCCGGAAAGATGGCGGATTTTTCGCACTCTTCAATCCTCTTGAAACCCCGTCTACGCACAAGAGCCTGACCTTGAAACTGACAACATTCGAGCCGGATGGGATCAAGCATGCCGAAGCCCCTATCATGCAGTTGTGCGACGCCGCAGATGCCGAAGTGATCACGACCTGCCCAGCAGGCGAAGTGCACGACCAAAATCGATATGCCGTCTGCACCAATCAGCATGGTGCGTTGGCGCAAGTGCGCATTGGCTGGGCCGAGCTGCGCAGCAAGTACGATGGACTGCTCTCAGCCAACCTTCACCCGGATGTACCTGTTGACCGGCGTACGATGTTTAGCCGCTGCCGTGCATGGATTGTCCGCAAGGGATATTCCTACGAACTGTCGCTTCATTGTCAGAAGCGTTTCTCCTTGGCCAACGACGGCACCGTGGTTTGGGATTTTGCCGTGCCCGTCGGTGAAGGAGGGCTGATTCCCCTGAAGATCGCGCTGCAGATGCACCCCGACACCAATGCGGTCCGACTCAGCTTTATCCGGGGCGTTGCAACGACCGATTCCGAGCATATGGCCGACGACGAACCAGTCTCTCTCATTCTGCGCCCGGACCTTGAAGATCGCTGCAACCACGAAGTCACCAAGGCATTTGCCGGCCCTGAAGAAAACTGGCCGAACGCAATCAAAGCCACCAAGAAAGGATTTACCTTTGCTCCGGCAAACGATCGCCAACTAAAGTTGGCCATCGATAACGGCGGTTTCCACGCCGAGCCGGAGTGGTACTACATGATCGAACATCCCGTCGACAAGTCAAGGGGCATCGATGGATCGTCCGACCTCTTCAGCCCCGGTTATTTCAAAACCGATCTCACC